>JAOZSV010000007.1:30072-61992 GCA_029939505.1 Thiotrichaceae bacterium
TTGAGGCGAAAGTTTTTTGAAGAAAAACTTTCGCCTCAAATGGAGTTCAACGCTTTAGCTTTGAAATGATTTTGGAGTTCAACGCTTCAGCTTTGAAATGATTTTGAGGCGAAAGTTTTTTGAAGAAAAACTTTCGCCTCAAATGGAGTTCAACGCTTCAGCTTTGAAATGATTTTGGAGTTCAACGCTTCAGCTTTGGGCGTTTGGACTCCAACGCTTCAGCTTTGGGCGTTTGGAGTTCAACGCTTCAGCTTTGGGCGTTTGGAGTCCAACGCTTCAGCTTTGGAGTCATTTTTAGGGAGATCGGTGGGTTTCGCTTTTGCTCTACCCACCCTACGAACAACCCTACGAAAAACATTTTAAAATCAATTGTTTAACGAATGATGTTTAACGATGAACACTGGCTAGAACCAATCTATATGTACAATGTCTTCCGGATCGCAATTAAAAAAATCTTCTCTCTTTTTGAGTTTGGATAGTTTTTTTAAATGTGTATTGTTGGGGGGAACAAGCCTTGCTAAAGGTTTGGTATTTTCAACAATCACAATTTCCCCGTCTAACCTTTCGGAATGACAGGACGTTTTACATAAGCACAAACATCGGGTTTCAATTCCTCTTTAACACCCAGATCATATTTGCTTAAATCATACTTACTAATATCTAGGCTTAACTCACTCATAACAGCCAGTTTCTTGTCGCATTTGAATTTAAGCAATCCCCCTAAATTGATTTGTACTGTACTATGATTTAATGAACCTATCTCATCTTCACCATCAATTGCATTGTTTTCAAGTTCATCACGCTCACTCATATTATGACTCCTAAATTTAATGGTAAATGGTGAATTATTAATGGTGAATTATCTTTGTAAATTTTTTTATAAGTCATTGATTTAAATCAATTTCATGTTAGAATCAGAATTTTCAGAATTGAAGAATTAACAGAATTTCAAACCTTTTATGTCAATGAAAACTCACTTGATTTTGTAACTACTCCGCCTTGAAATCAATTTCACCCCTCGTTCCCAAGCTCCAGCTTGGGAACGAGGGGGCTGAATAGTTACTTGATTTTTAATTCTGAAAATTCTCAAATTCTGAAAATTCTGATTCTAACAATTGAAAGCGATTTAAATCAATGACTTATAAAAGTTTGTCCTGTACAAAGATTCATCATTCACCATTCATAATTCATCATTAAAATCATTCGTCCCGTACAACAATTAATTTTGCGGGTTTTCCTTTACCAAACACTTCTGGATCATACATTTCTTCACTATGCGTTGCCATCACGCTAAATTCGCCGGGGGCAATCGCTTGAGCGACATAAGACAAGTGATAATTTCCCGCTGGGAGATAGTCTGAATAAAACCGTGCTGCATGATGACGCAGTTCTTTATGGTAGAAATTCCACCAAGAAAGACCATATTCTTTCCAATCGTTATGGCTAAACCATAGTGAACCACCGACATATTGTCCTTGTGCTTTATCCGCATCAATTTGAGATGTCGTCGCCAAGTCACGATTAACAGGTTCTAAACCGCCTGGCACGGGATCATCGACAACCACAAAATGACGCGGTGCTGGTAAGGATAAATATAAGTCTATCCGTACTAATTCACCTGTCTTCATTTTCATCGGGCTTTCTAACAGTATCCATTTGCCATCGCGTTCAACATGGTATTCGCGATTGACTTCAATACCTGCATTAATGGCTGTCGCTTTTTCCGCCTTTTCGGAATAAGTCATGCGAACAGTATAATAAAGTCGCCCTTGCCCTTCGCGTTCCAGCTTGACAACGCCTTTCTGCCCAGGATCGGAATCAGTCATCTTATGCGTAAACGTCACAGGCGGATTTTTCACGTCATCAAAAGTTGCTGATGTTTCCTCCTTTTCTAAAGGAGTTTGTTCCTTTTCTAAAGGAATTTGTTCCTCATTCAACCAACTCCGCAGCGTCATCAAAGGTGCTGTCTTTTCATAGACACGCGCATATTCGATCAAGGCATTCATGCAGAACATGTTTTCTTGAGTGTTTTCCCAATGTCCCCGATTTTTCCGCGTTTGCGTGATATGACGCACCAGTTTAAAGGGAATATCACCCACATTGCTCTGCTTCATTGTCGCATTGTACTGACTTAAACTCTGTAATATGGCACATTGCGTTCGCAAGGAAGAGGAGAGCATACGTTTATATCCACTATCAAGCGTTTCTGTGAATGACACTTTACCCGATGTTTGATTAGCGTGTGCTAAAATCATATCCACAACTTTAGTACGGATTCTGCCAGTTCCCGGCACTTGTAACGCCGCCGCCAAAAATTGCGATTGACCAAATAAATCCATGCGCTTGACATGGCGTTGATAACGCTTAATATCTTGACGTGTGATTTTGCCCTGTTCTGCTAAAGCCGCCAGCGCAACCGATCGCACTGATGAAGCCATGCCCTTTGAGTAAAAATCAGGCATCACATTTTTTCGCAATAACGTCAGCAAGTAATCATGCAATTTGTTTTCAACCGTTTCAGGAATCTGATAATTCTCACGGAGCCAATTAAAGACTAAAGCGGTATAAGCACTTAAATAGGGACTCACACGCTTGTCTTGAGCCACAAAATAAGCCATACCACCATTAGGGGCTTGATACTCTTTCGCTAAACTGATGATTTCTTTGGGCAGCGAAAGACTCCCTTCCCAAGTGATGCTTTCGGGTAAATAGGCGCGTAAATTATTATAATGTGAAGCCATCGCGCCTTTGCTGAGTTTTTGCTCCCAGCAAGCATAAGGATAATCACGCATATATTTAAACGCGCCATCAACATCGCTGATCACCGTTGGAGAGGCAATGACACTTAAACCGCCGACATCAGTATGAATATCTGTTGGGAATTGCACAGAGATACTGACTTCATTGCTTGTCATTGTGCCATAAGTGGCTGCTGTTATTGATGGACGATGGGGTAGCACTTGTAACGTTTTTTCTAACGCATCCTGCTCAACGCCATCAGTCGCCTTGCTTGTGAATTGAATAGTACCTGCGCCTGTTGTTTTTATTGGCAGCCATTGAATATAACGCTCATACGGTTGCGCCTTCACCGTCACAGAAGTACTGATCGGCTCATTAATTGTCTTTTCCTCTGTGCCTAACAAGCTCTGGAAATTTCCCCAAAAACCACTGATGATGCCTGAAGACGCTTCTTTATTTATAAGGACAACAGGACCATTGGCTTCTAGCGTCAGATTTAAGTCGCGTACTTGAGCAGTGCGATTCATCACACTAAAGCCCGCTTGAAAACTATCGCCGCTCGTCAACTGGTTAGGCAAGACGGGGCGAATTTCAACTGGCTTATTCACTTTGAAATTGGCTTCTCCTAAGCCCATACGATCACCTGGGGTGACTGCCATGACTAATACGCGCCAACCTGTCAAGTTGTCAGGAACGGTAAATTGAATTTGCATTTGACCGGCCTCATCCGTTTGGATGGCGGGATTCCAATAGCTGACGTATTTAAACAGAGAGCGCGTACTTAATTCTGTAGCACCGCCGCCATCACCACCTGCGTTAGCACCCTTTTTTTCAAACTTTTGCCGCCCGACAAGGCGCATCAATAGGCTAAAGTTTGCCATATCCAAACCGTCTAGCGTATAAAAGCCTTTATACGGATCAAAATAATCCCGCCCATCGGCTAATAAATCAAAGACAGATTCATCTAGCACTGTTACTGCTAATTCTATCGGTGGTGAAACGTCCTCTTGTTCCCCTTTATCAAAGGAAGGTTTGGGTGGATTTTTCAGATAAGCATGTAAATCAATTATCACCTGCTCACGGGGTTTATACACCGCTTTGTCTGTTTTAATATCGACAACTAATTCCTTATAGGGTTCCTTGACATTAGTTTGGACATAACCCATACGGAAAGCAGGTTTACCTAAATCCACTTGATTTTTATCAATAGGCTTATCGACACGCGGCGACATCACTGTCACGGAAACAAAGAATCCTGGTACATAGTCTGCTTCTACAGGAATTTCGATAATTTCCATACTTCCTTTAAGGGTTTGTACCCAACTCTTTATCGTGCCAAAACGTTCTATTGTGATTAAGGCTTGCGCCCCTGGATAGGGATTTCTGACCAAATAACGGGCGGTTTCACCGACTTTATAAGTTTCCTGCTCAGGCATAATTTCTAAAGTATGCCCAGGAGCCGTTTCCCATAAAACATAATCTTGACCAGTCGCCCATTGCTGCAACTCTGTACTATGGGGACGATTTTGGCTATCTTTAATACTGGCAGTGATTTTATAAGCACCCGCTTTGGCAGGCGTAAAAGTACAAGCACCAAAAGTCTTCTCGGATTTTGCCTGACATTGAGCAACCTGTACCCATTTATGCTCATAACGTGTTAAATACGCATTACCCGCCCCCTTGACGCGAGCCGCTTTTGTCACGCGCTGTTCGACTTTAACATTAATATCAGTATCAGCAATGGGGTTGCCTTGATCATCAACAACGAGCAGTAAGACTTTAGCCTCTTTACCTGCGGTTAATAGCCAACTGGTTTCTTTTAAACCGACAAATCGATCACGCCCGACATATTGGGCAGTCACCATATTCGCGACATCCTTACCTCGATCATCGCGTACTGCACTTTCTACCCTTAACTTGCCATAAAGCACTTTTGATTTGGCAGATAGGGTAAAAGTGGTTTGCAATTGTCCTTTGTCATCGACTTTTTTATCTTCGATGCTGAACACTGTTTCATCTTTAACATCATCTGTTAATACATCAAACCAGAAGCCTTTAGCTTGAGGATGACTGGGATGTAAGGTTTCAGGGCTTAATATGGCATTAACCTTAGTTTGCGCGTGTGTATAAGGACCACCTGCATGTAAAGTCGCACTGGTACCTATAGTGACTTTTTCACCAATATGAAAGAGTTCGCCATTTAATTCAGTCTGTACTCGAAAGGGCGATGGTGTAAAATCGCTGACTAATACGCGCAATGGCCACCAAGTTGTATTCTTAAAATTGGGGGTTAATTTAAAATCGTACCAGCCGACGGCGGCATTTTTTGGAAGCGTAAACTCTCCATGATAACTGCCAAATTCTGAGAGAGTGAGATTTTTAACTTCGTGTGCGACTTTTCCCTTGGGGTCAGTCACGGTTAAAGTATAAGCGTCTCGCGGTGCAGGAACAAAGGCTTTATTACTTTGATCACGGACAAAAAACTTATATTGTATCGTATCACCGACTTTATATACCCCCTGCGCCGTTGTTCCCCAAGTATGGATATGACCATATTTAGACTCCATATCAGAATAAAGACGATAATCCGTCAATTCAGAAACACGAACACGGAACATGGAATCTAAGGGTAAAAGAGCCGTTTCTTGATCCTTTTCACAGCGGATAAAAAAGCGAGCGTCTTTATCAAGGCCATAGGCGTAAGCGTAGTCTAATTCGGGGTCTAAAGTTTTCGTGCCAGGTAGCCGAGCAATGCCTGCTGCATCAGTAACAACAGAGGCTAAAGATTTCGATTTCATCGCTGTTGTGGCATAACTATCACGATAAAGCGATATTTTTGCACCACTGACAGGTAAGCCTGTGGCAAAATCTGTCACCCACACGAGGGTATTATAATGCCCCAACTTTGCTTGGACATGATAGGGCGTGATTTGGGTAAAAAATCGGTTATTGTCTGAATCCTTTCCAAACTTATAGAAGGAATCAGGTTTTGTCGTAAAATAGCCTTGCACTATGCCCGTTTTTCCAGGGATTAAATCACGCATTCCCAGTGGCATTCTAAAAGCAATATCTTGGATTTGCGGTATGGGCAAGGTGAAACGTTTTTGAGCCGTCCAACCTTGTGGCGTTAAGAGATGATAATATAAGGACATCTTCTTGAGATTGGTGACAACGATAGGCACTTCACTATCAACGCCTTTTTCCAACACGGAATTGTTATGTTCAAAAACAAAATGGGGGGCACGATGATCTGTCAGAAAGCGAATATCAATTGGTGCTTTTAATGGACGACCAAATTCATCTTTTATCGCCTTCGATCCACTTTTTAAATGATATTCATCGTAAGCCTTTAAAGGGCTTGGCAACCAGATGCGATAACTATCCCCTTTATCATGCCACTGATCAAGGTAAGTGCGATTGGACAGATTTTCCCAAGGATCATAATTGCTACGCCCGCCCGCTAAATCTGGCACCACAAGCAAATTCGCCTTAGCCACTTCTTTCAAAACAGGGCTACTAAAACGCAATGACACACCTCGTAATGGATTACAACGCTTAGATTTATTCAGTCCCTTTTTGTGAGATTTAGTCAGCCTATCTTGGGGCTTTATCAATACCCTTTCATCATTTAACGTGGTACAGACTACCCCAATAAATTTAAAAGTCGGAAATGTATCGAATGTCTTCACCGTTTCCTGCTCAATACCCAATTCAGGACCTTCACTTGATTGTAGCCCAGGTGCCACATTCAAAGTGATTTTTGTGTCCAAGGGCAATAATTGTTTTGGCGAAACTATCCAAGTATCAGAATTCTGAATGGAGTTCAACGCTTCCGCTTTGGATTCCTCACTCTCCTCCTCATCATCAGGTGGCGGCGGTTCAACAGTGATAGCGACACGCTGCTTATTGGGTTTTTCCATAAACATCAACTTTGCCACAGAGTCACGAGTGACAGATTGATTAAAGTTCACCCGAATTTTGGGCAAGCCTGCTGCCTCCCACTTTTCAAATTCGCTATAATAATAAGCAGGGCGTTCTGTTATAAATTCATGCTGATAGGTTTTTACTAAGGTTTGTTGGGATTCTGTCATAATCCCTGGCTTCACCTGGATTTGATAGCGCGTCGCAGGTGTCAATGCAGACTCATCACCCAATTCACAAGCCAAACTGCTACTATTTAGCCAGTGCCATTGACAAGCAGCGGTGGGGGTGATAGTGATCGGGATTTCAGCCGCGTCGCGTTCCATCTTACCAACAGGTACGACAGGCTGATTAAAAGTCAATACGATTTGCCGCCCAGCGGGAACATCTGTACCATTAGGTGTAATCCTGAGTATTTCTAATGGTTTTTTTGGAATAAAAACTGCTAAATCGTTGGCAGCCGATAATTGCGGCGTACTTAATACGCTTATCAGCGTAATGATGGGTAATTTCAAACTTCGTTTGAGATTCATATTTTTTCTCTCGTATTAGTAACATTTACGAAATATGTTTGAATCAGAATTTGAGAATGTTCGAGGCTAAAGTTTTTTTGAAGAAAAACTTTAGCCTTGAACAGAATTTTCAGAATTGAAATTAAAAATAAATTATTGATTTTTATGACTTTTTTAAAATGGCTTAAATATTATAAATATAATACAATCAATAAATTAATGACAACTACTCAGCCTTGAAATGTAAATGGAGTTCGAGGTTTTAGTTTTTTTGAAAAAAAAACTAAAACCTCGAAAACGCTTTAAGACTGAGTAGTTACAATTAATGACAATTAATAGCTGATGTTACGCATTATGTTTCCAAGATGTTTAAGAAATCCGATTTTTTTCAAAAATCGGATTTCTAAACGGCGAATTTCTAAACGGCGAAACGATGTTTAAGAAATCCGATTTTTTCAAAAATCGGATTTCTAAGCTCGAATAGCTTTGCGTAACATCAGTTAATAGCTTTGCCAATGATGAATTATGAATGGTTAATGATGAAATGGTCAATTTTCTCTTTAAACGATTGATTTCATTCATCATTCATCATTAACCATCTATTTGAGATTTAATTCTGAAAATTCTGTTCGAGGCTAAAGTTTTTTTGCAAAAAAACTTTAGTCGAGCCTAAAGTTTTTTCTTTAAAAAAACTTTAGGCTCGACTCGAACATTCTGAAAATTCTGATTCTAACTTTGAGGTAATAACTTATGCAAACAATAAAATTCATTATAGCATTATCTATAGCCATCATACTACTGAGTGGCTGTACACCAGATCGTTCAACGAAGATATATTCCTCATCTCAAGCCCTTCAAGCCGAAGATGTTGAAGAAGGTATCGTTGAAAGTACTGAACCTGCCACCATTAGAAAAGACGGTACTGTTATGGGTACTATCGGCGGTGGCATTATTGGTGCAATTGCTGCCAGCACGATTGGCGGTGGCAAGGGCAAACAACTTGCCACCACAGGCGGATTTATTCTAGGCAGCATACTAGGCGAACTGTTTGAAAAGGGGGTTACTGACAGAAAAGCCTTAAAAATCGTTGTCAAACTGAAAAGCGGAGAAAAAATTGTCGTCGTACAAGAAGCCGATGTCTCCTTTCAACGTGGAGAAAGGGTGAATGTTTTTTCAAGCCGCATGGATAATACCAAACGAGTTTCCAAGCTTTGACAGCAATACCTATCCAACCTGCCACACCCTGCTTATACAAAGCCGCCACTCAAATTGCGGCGGCTTTTCACTTAACGGTGGTGAACAGCCCCCCGCCTGATTTACCCCTACTACTACACTTAACTCAAGCGCGTTTAGAACTACGCGACAGGAGCGCGAAAGTCGGTCCCGTTTATGCCGACTTTATCGGAGGTGCGTTAAGCTATCGCCGCCGCTATGGTGGTGGACGTAAACAAGCATTAGCTAAAGCCATTGGTTTAAAACACGGTGCCACGCCCACTGTTATAGATGCCACAGCAGGGTTAGGTCGTGATGCGTTTATATTAGCCACATTAGGTTGCCATGTACAAATGTTAGAACGATCCCCTGTCATTGCAGCCTTACTAAACGATGGCTTACAAAGGGCAAGGGCTGATTCCAAAATAGGTACGCTGATGACTGAACAATTACACCTGATTCACGGAGAAGCGCAAGTTTGGCTTCCCCAACTCCCCTGCCCAGATGTCATTTACTTAGATCCAATGTATCCCCACCGCAAAAAATCCGCCCTCGTTAAGAAAGAAATGCGACTCTTTCGTCTAATGGTGGGAGACGATTTGGATGCTTCTGCTATATTAAAAGTGGCATTAACCTGTGCCAAACAACGGGTAGTGGTAAAACGTCCCAAAATAAGTCCTACTTTGGACGAGATGTCGCCCACTTTTAATATTGAAAGCAAAAATACGCGGTATGATGTTTACTTGATGAGAGGGGAAGGGCATTGAATAATTATTAATTAATAATTAATAATATAATTAATAATTGTAAAGAAGGGAAACTATTTTTGATGTAAAAAGTTTAAAGAAAACTTTTGCGTCGATAATTTTTAAAAAATGGTTGGCGATTTATTCTCTGATTGTTATGATTAGAAATAGTCAGTAGGTATCAGTCTTCCCCCGAGCATTTAATAATTTATACGTCTTAATATGGAATTATGGAGTCAATTTGCACGCCATTTAACCTCAAAAGTAAGTTATGTTACAATGAAGTCATTTTATTATCAGTAGAAATAACTTTCGTTTTGAGAATTGGCAAGTTTCTAAGGAACGTTTCGAGGTTTTCTTTTCAAAAAACGAAAACCTCGAAAATGAAATCACTTCAACAATGTTGCATCAAACCTGACAGGTTTTTAAAACCTGTCAGGTTTAGTTGCCGATTTGATGCACATTCCTAACAAACCTACCGCGTCTGAACGCATCAGTTTATTAGTATTTTAAAAAACGGGTTTTTAGAAACCTGCCACGTCTGATAGCATCAGTTCATTAGTATTTTATGATAAACTAAATTTCAATACGATGTTGTATAATTAAGAAGAATTATATTCTTCTGAGGACTAAAAGGAGCTTGATTGATGAGTAAACCAATGCACGATACCCCGATGCTCGACGAACTGGAGAGCGGCCCATGGCCAAGTTTTGTAACGGGACTCAAACGTCTCGCCAATGACGAGGGTAAGCAATATCAAGACACGATGGTTGATCTGTTAGGTCAATTAGAATTGTCTTATCAAACCCGCAAAGGCTATTGGAAAGGGGGTACGTTAAGTGTCATGGGATATGGAGGAGGGGTTATTCCACGCTTTTCTGAGGTGGGTGATCAATTTCCAGCATCCAGAGAATTCCATACGCTACGTATTATGCCACCCGCAGGTATGCACTATAACACAAAAATCATACGTGAAATGTGTGATATTTGGGAAAAACATGGTTCAGGGTTAATCGCCTTTCATGGACAAAGTGGCGATATCATGTTCCAAGGTGCAACCTCTCAACAGGTTCAAGAGTCTTTTGACGCATTTAATGAGATTGGTTTTGACATGGGCGGTGCTGGTCCTGCTTTACGGACGGGGATGTCTTGTGTCGGTGCAGCCCGTTGTGAACAGTCTTGCGCGAATGAGCAAAAGATTCACCGCATGATGGTGAATGCTTTTCTTGATGAAATGCACCGTCCTGCCCTTAGTATATAGGGGTCCTCAGTAGTAATATTGAGGTAATAAACTGCTCTAATTGCTGGAAAACCCTTAGAGCCATTGGCACTACAGCATAGCCGGTAACGGCAAGTGCGACGGTTTGAAAAGACAATGGATTGGGCCATCAGCAGCTAAGCTTCATTGTACAAATATGATCAAAACAGAACATGTTGAACAATTGGCACCTGCGAGTAGGAAATCAGTTTGGTGTTCGCTTTATCAGTTTTAAACAAAAACGGATAAAGCGAATTGTGAAGTTTGTAAGACTGAGTACGTCGAGGTATATAGAAATATTACTCGGAGCCAGTTTGCTGACAAATACTGTAAAGAATAAAATAGAACCAAGGGAAGAAAGTGTTCTATATTCTTTGGAACAATTGCTTGCAGATGTTGAAAAATACAATGAAGACAGTTCAACGACTATTCCGAAAGGAAGTAGGATTTAAGCGAATCCGAAACGGGCAGCATCCGATTCTAATCAACAGATCTGACGCAAAAGTTTGCGTAGATAAGGTTGTCAGTTGTCAAGGATAAATAGTTTTCAAAGGATACTGATAACCAAGTCACTTAGATTTCACCGGATGAAGATATAGTCTGGTCTCATACGAAAGTATGAGCGGGTAATATACTGAAAACTTTATAAAACTTGGTAAGTTATTGATTTTATATTGACTATTATTTATATAAGTCATTAAAACTTAAAAAAGTTTTCCAAAGTTTTGAGAAAATACTCGGTGATAATGTGGCGAATTATCACAAACACAAACGACCTTACAAGTTTAAATTCAAGGTATCCGGCTGCCCCAACGATTGCATGAACTCAATCGAACGGGCCGACATGGCGGTGATTGGCACTTGGCGCGATGACATGAAAGTCGATCAGGAAGAAGTTAAGGCCTTTGTCGCTCAAAAAGGGCGCAAGTATGTGATTGACAACGTGGTTACTCGCTGCCCAACCAATGCTTTGTCGCTCAATGATGACGACACTTTGGCCGTTGATAACCGTAATTGCGTGCGTTGCATGCACTGCATTAACGTGATGACAACCGCCTTATCTGTGGGTGATGACAAAGGCGTGACGGTTCTCATGGGTGGTAAGCGCACTCTGAAGATTGGTGATTTGATGGGTACAGTGGTTGTACCATTTATGAAGTTGGATTTGCCTGAAGATTATGATCGGCTGAAGGAAATTGCTGAAAACACCATTGATTTCTTTGCTGAAAATGCGCTGGAGCATGAGCGCACTGGGGAAATGATTGAACGTATCGGTTTGGTCAATTTCCTTGAAGGGATCGGCTTAGAGGTTGATCCCAATATGGTATCCGAGCCACGTCAATCCTCTTATGTTAGAATGGACACTTGGGATGAAGAAGCCCAAAAGTGGTTTGATCGTAAAGCGGCTTGAGCTTTTAAGTAAAGCGGAATAATGTTTGGTGGTCGTGGCTTAAGTCCCGAAGGGTCCCCCTTTTATACTGCACACCTGCACAATTTTTTGCGCTTTTGGAAGTAGATGAACGGAGAAATCTTATTGGACAGTAACAGATTTTACCGATAGCCGAAATGACAAAAAAGTTCCGTTTCTGACGGTGTTCAGTATAAATAAAAGGGGGTAGTCAATGCCTTTTTGTATTAGCTTGTAGTAATATATAGTATTCCAGATAATCTGTCCAAACGGAAAGAAGGCTCCCTTTTTCTGTCTTAGACAAAAAAAGTCTGCGTTAGCTACTTGTCATAAAAATATTAGACTGGTCCCGAAATAAACGTAAACCCTTGAAAACATTATAGATTAATAAGTCATAAAATCAACTACTTAGCTTATTAAGGGACAAGTCTATTATCTTGAACATGTTGAGGTCCAAGATTTATCTTGGGCATCTTGAGATCAATGTCACGAGTTTGAAGATAGGCATCAGGCATTGAAGTTTTTTGCCACTGTGAACAAAACTTTTCTTGCGGTTAAATAGTGTCTGAACGGAAAACCCTTGCCATTGTATCATTTCAACGACAGAAGAAATTGAGAATTCTTGAAAACCAAAAGTTCTCTCGCTCAAACGAAATGACACATCAAAATATTAGATGTGTTTTCGTTCAGGCACTAGAATATATAAAATCCAAAGCATCGCAAAGTGCAGTGAAGAACTCCAGTACACCCTCATAGAAAAATTGACAGCAAGAATTTTTCTGGATTTATTTGTCAGTCCCCTTTTGAAAGGGGATGAACGGGGTGTATCTGTTGGCGTGTTACCGGATTTATCGCCAGAAAATTTTCTGAACATCTATAGCCAGAATATTTCATAAACAACTTGGATTTTTTAATAATATTTGACCAAAGACCGTTCGGAAAACCCTTTCGCTTGAAAAGCATAGTAATCCGCGAAATCGGTGAAATAAGCAAAAACCGCGATAGAAAATTGTTTTGTTTGTTACATTATTATATTATAATATTCGACTATCTTATAGGAGGTTGTTATGCCACCACGGATGCCCATAGAAAGTGGGGTGCCGGATCCGTTCCAATATATGCACCCGGTTATGACTAAGAATTATGGTGCTTGGAAGTACCATGAACGTCCGCGCCCCGGGGTGTTGTGCCACACCGCGAAAAGCGGTGATAAAATTTGGACGGTGCGTGCTGGGACTCAGCGGCAAATGGATGTGTACACCATTCGGAAACTGTGTGATATTGCAGATAACTACGCAGATGGTCATGTTCGCTTTACCATTCGCAGCAACATTGAATTTATGGTTGCTGATGAGGCCAAAGTGCAACCGCTGGTTGATAACTTGTTGACGGAGGGTTTCCCGGTGGGTGGTACGGGGCCATCTGTTACTATGATTGCCCACACGCAGGGTTGGTTACATTGTGATATTCCGGGCACTGATGCGTCGGGGGTGGTAAAATCATTAATGGATGAATTGCACGAAGAATTCATCCGTGAAGATATGCCCAACCGCGTCCATATCACGACTTCTTGCTGTCAAATCAACTGTGGTGGGCAAGGCGACATCGCGATTAATATTCAACACACCAAGCCACCTAAAATTAACCATGACTTGGTGGCGAATGTGTGTGAACGTCCGTCCGTTGTGGCTCGGTGTCCGGTGGCTGCTATCCGGCCCGCGCTGGTGAATGGCAAACCCTCGCTGGAAGTGGATGAGACGAAATGTATTTGCTGTGGTGCTTGTTATCCCCCTTGTCCGCCGATGCAAATTAATGACCCTGAACATTCCAAGCTTGCCATTTGGGTCGGTGGCAACCACTCTAATGCGCGCGGTAAGCCCACATTCCAAAAACTGGTTGCGGCTGGTATACCCAATAATCCGCCCCGTTGGACGGAACCTGCCACCATTGTGAAAAAGATTTTGCACACCTACAAGGAAGATGCCAGAGATTGGGAACGTATGTCAGACTGGATAGAGCGGATTGGGTGGCCTCGTTTCTTTGAATTAACCGAGCTGCCATTTACCAAGTTCCATATTGACAACTGGCGCGGCGCACGTCACAGCTTGAATGCTTCTACGCATATCCGTTTTTAATTGTTCATTCTTCATGAATTCCAGGCTAAAGTTTTTTTGGAAAAAACTTTAGCCTGGAAATGAAAAATGATAAGCGAAATGTGATAACATTAATTAATTTAACTTTTCATTCTTCATTTTTCATTTTTAGAAAAAGGGGGAAATTCATACCATGAAATTTGCCATTTTGGTCAATGAAGGCCCGTATCAACATCAAGCCTCTGATTCTGCTTATCAATTTACTCAGGCTGCCTTGAAAAAAGGCCATGAAATTTTTCGGGTGTTCTTCTATCACGATGGTGTCAATAATGCGTCGCGCTTAACCGTGCCACCGCAAGATGATCGTCACATTGTTAATCGCTGGTCAGAATTAGCTAAAGCGCATAACCTTGATTTGGTAGTGTGTATAGCCGCCGCGCAACGGCGTGGTATGTTAGATGAGAATGAAGCCAAGCGTAATGGCAAAGATGCCAATAACATCGCGGAGGGATTCCGTATTTCTGGTTTAGGCCAATTGATTGAGGCTGGCATACAATCGGAACGTTTGGTGGTGTTTGGAGACTAACATTTCATAATAAAACGGAGATGACACGATGGAAGACGAAGGCGTCGTTAAAAAGTTCTTGTATTTGAACCGCAAAGCCCCTTACGGTTCTATCTATGCGTTAGAGTCACTGGAAGTGGTACTGATTGGGGCTGCATTTGATCAAGATGTGAGTTTAGCCTTTATTGATGATGGCGTTTATCAACTGAAGAAAAATCAACAAACCTCGGTAACTTCGGGGATAGGCGTGAAAGATTTTTCCAAAACTTACCGCGCCCTTGAAGGTTACGACGTTGAGAAACTCTATGTCGATAAGAAAACGATGGAAGAACGTGGCCTTTCAACAGACGATTTGCTCGTTCCTGTTGAGGTGCTAGATGACGCACAAATGGCCGAGTTAATGGAACAACAAGACGTGGTGTTAAGTTTCTAAGCGGGGGAAAGGCATGTTACTACATACTGTGAATAAATCGCCGTTTGATAGGAATTCGTTGGAAAATTGTTTGCGTTTCGCCCAAAAAGGTCACAGCATTTTGTTGTTTGAAGATGGCATTTATGGCGCACTGACTGGAACACGCTTTGAAACGCTTCTCAAAGGGGCTTTGAAAAGCTACAATATTTATGTTTTAGTCCCCGATATCCAAGCGCGAGGCATGCGAACGGAGAATGTCATTGATGGCATTAAATCGACCGATTATGCCGGCTTTGTTGATCTGGTTGCGGAAAACAAAACGGTACAGGCTTGGTTGTAGCGGCACATTTGCTTTACAATCTACGCAAAAACTTTTCTGGAAAACTTTTGCGTAGATTACACTGTTTACCAAAGACAGTTTTTTAAAATCGTCACACTTCATTAGAGTTGTTCTCAAATAGTGCTTGGACGAAAACCCTCTAATATGTCGAGGTGTCATTTCGTTTTTAGAAGAAATTTGTTCTTTATCAAAAAATTTGTTCTTTATCAAAATTTTCTTTATAAAGAGTTAATATTTCTCAGACCATCGATCTGAACCAAGACAAGAGGTTTTCATTCAAGCACCCAATTTTTCCGGTTTTAACTATCTTTGTGTGTGGGTAAAAATTTAAAGGGGAACAACTCTATTTATTATATTTTAAAGGAGATAAGAGATAATGGCAATTGAAGTTAACGGTAAAACCATTGATACTGACGAAGAGGGTTATTTGACCAATCTGGCTGATTGGAATGAAGATGTTGCCAAGGTATTGTCGGGTCAAGATGAACTGGAACTCACCGAAAATCATTGGGAAGTGATTACCTTCCTACGTGAATACTACGATGAGTATCAAATTGCGCCAGCGGTACGGGTGTTGACCAAGGCAATTGGTAAGAAATTGGGGCCAGAAAAGGGTAACAGCAAGTATTTATATGAGCTGTTCCCTTATGGGCCTGCTAAACAAGCCTGTCGTTTTGCCGGTCTTCCAAAACCGACTGGCTGCGTCTAACACCCAAACTACCTTTACCCCAGCCCTCTCCCAACCAACGGGAGAGGGGGATTATTGCCTTTTTTCCCCCCCGGTTTTGTCATTTTGGTGAACAGAGAGGGTTAAGGTGAAGGGAAACGAGGATGTACATAATGGGATTTTGGACTACGTTTTACGCACTCTCATTTTATACAGCAACCCTAATTTTAGTATTAGGGTTAGCTTACAAAATCTATCAATACGCAAAAACGCCCGCGCCTTTGAAAGTACCCACCATGCCCGCCCCGTTGACAACTGGGGGCGTTGTTGTGCGTGTGTTGATGGAAGTCGTATTGTTTCAAAGCCTGTTTCGCTCAAACAAATGGATTTGGTTGTTTGCTATGCTGTTTCATGCGGCCTTATGGGTAGTCCTGCTTCGCCATCTACGCTATTTCATTGAGCCGGTTTGGTTCTGGGTGGTTTTAGTACAACCTTTTGGCAAATATGGCAGTTTTGTCATGCTATTTGGTTTGCTAGGTTTGCTGGTACGACGACTGTTTGTTGAACGAATTCGTTATATTAGCAGTCCATCCGATTATTTAATGCTCATCTTATTACTCGTGATTGGTGGTAGCGGGGTAATGGTGAGCTTTGTCACACACACAGATATTGTCCATTTTAAAGCCTTCATGTTGGGCGTGATGTATTTTGACTGGCAACCTATCCCCACGGATAGCATATTATTGGTGCATCTCACTGCGGTCATCTTGCTAATGATTATTTTCCCGTTTAGTAAGTTATTACATGCGCCGGGCGTATTTTTTAGCCCCAGTCGCAATCAAGTGGATAATGCGCGGGAAAAACGCCATGTTGCCCCATGGGCCATTAAACAATTTGAATCCCCACCCCCGGTCGTGGATTAAGGAGGGTCTATGGCAGCTAAAGCAAATTTTGAAACCCCCGCATTCAGACCCTATCCGGTCATTCCGATTCTTAAACCCGGTGCGATGAAAGGGAATGGCCCTTTTGTCGCCAAACCGCCGATGCAAGAGGCATTGGGCTTTCCGGGTGAGTTGATAGATAATTGGCATGATGTCGCTATTGAGAAAATGGGCGAGTTGCTAAAAAAATATCGCTCACTAAGGGTTTATCTGGATGCTTGTGTGAAATGTGGGGCCTGTACTGACAAGTGCCATTATATGATAGGCACCTTTGATCCCAAAAACATGCCGGTGGCTCGGCAAGATCTATTACGGCAAGTTTATCGCCGTTACTTTACCTTGGCTGGTAAATGGTTTCCCAAATTAGTGGGGGCCAAAGACCTGACTAGAGAGGTGCTTGATGATTGGTATAACTACTTTCATCAATGTTCACAATGCCGCCGCTGTTCGGTGTTTTGTCCTTATGGGATAGATACGGCGGATGTTTCTATGGCTGCCCGCGAAATCTTAGATAGTGTTGGTAAAGGCCAGAAATACTGTAATGAAATTATCGCTAAAGTCTATAAAATTGGTAACAATTTAGGGCTACCCGAACCGGCATTGCGCGATACCTTGGAGGGTTTGGAAGAAGATATTAAGGATGAGACCGGTGTGGATGTGCGTTTGCCCGTGGATGAAGAAGGCGCAGAAGTGTTGGTCATCACGCCATCGGCGGATTTTTTTGCCGAACCTCATATTGATGGTTTAATAGGGTACGCAAAAGTTTTTCATCAAGCCGGCATTTCTTGGACGCTGAGTTCTTCGGCCTCCGAGGCGGCCAATTTTAGCATGTTTATTGGTAGTTATGAAAATATGCGCCGTGTGGCCTTGCGTATCCGCGAAGCGGCAATCAACCTTAAAGTGAAACGTATCATCTTTGGCGAATGTGGACATGCATGGCGTGTGGCTTATAGCTTTTTAAATACCTTAGTCGGGCCCTTTGATTTTCTGGATCAGCGTTATCCTATTCCACAACATATTTGTGAATTCACTTATGATTTGATTCAAAAGGGCGCGTTGAAACTGGACAAATCGGCCAATGATCATCGTCGGGTGACTTTCCACGATTCTTGTAATGTGGCACGGGCTAGTCGTATGGGCGACATGCCGGGTGGACAATTTATTATTCCCCGCGAAGTTATAAAGGCCAGTTGTAACCATTTTTACGACATGCCGGCCGATACCATTCATGACCAAACATACTGCTGTGGTGGCGGTGGCGGTTTATTGACGGATGATCTAATGGAATTGCGTGTGAAAGGGGCGTTGCCACGTATGGAAGCCTTGAAACATGTTGTTGATAATTATGGTGTAACCCACATGGCGGCGATTTGTGCCATTTGCAAGACCCAGTTTGCCAAAGTACTACCCTATTATGGCTTTGAAATGGATCAGATTATCAGCGTTCACCAACTAGTCAGCGATGCCATTGTATTAAGTGTCGATGAAATTTAAACGCTGATTTCACTGATTTCGCGGATTCTTGTGTTTTGACAGCCTTTCAGGTAAAAGTTTCGCTTCGCGAAACTTTTACCTGAAAATGAGTTTTCCGAACGAACCGTTTTGAGTCTAAATCAAGTTGTTATGACTTACCACCGTTATTATTGAGTTTTTCTTGTCATTTCGAGCTTCACTATAAATCTTATTGAATTTGAAAAGATTTTGAGCTTTGCTCGAAATGACAAAAACGCAATTTGTGACAATGCAAAGTAATCAAGGCACCCTTCAAAAATATCGTGGGCAACCAGAAAGGATTGCCCCTACATGCCCATTAGATATTGTAATCTCGGTTCGAGATGGGCAATCCGTTGCTCCAGCACTGATCCGGGTAAATGAAGGGTGCCGTAATCAAGAGCAAATTCAAGTTGTTTATGAAATTTAATTGTGAATTGTGGTAGTTCTACGATATGGGTAATGAGAACTCAAGAAAGTTTGAACGGTGATTTTTATGATTCCAATGATTTTTGTGATAACCATACCTATTATTACATTAATCACTGATGTGAACCAACTCTTCCACCGCGTAATGAATGCTCCAAAATCCACTATTGACTGGATTCCCGTTGTAACAAACATTACGGTTTTGGTGTCAAATAAAGTTGAGCATTGCGTTTAATCATATCAATCATATCACTCACCATTCCATCACCCACTAATCAGGACGACCCAATATTATTCCTTACACTTCCAATTTTACTTCTTTCTTTGCATTGATAGGGTTCGTAAGACAAAGTTTTGTCCAGAACTTTTCACATAAGGCTATAAATTGATAACTGAAATAAACTCTATTATCAACTTTTTTATAATTGATTGATTTTTATATACTTTTTTTAAATCCAATCTGACATATCGGATGCCTAATCAATGAACTACGCAAAAGTTGACAGCGAAGCTCCAACTTTTGCGTAGTTCTTATTCGTAAAAGTTGGGCATCGCGTGAAATAAAGGAGGAAAAATGTCTGCGACAGCTCAACAAGTCACCCAAGAAACAAAAGCACTCACCTTCCGCCTATTTAAAGACGGCGATAACAAACCCAAGCCTTGGAAAGAACAGATTTTTCAAGCCAGTTGGAGCCATAAATGCCCCACTTATGTTCACCGTACCCCACCTTGCCAAGGGAGTTGCCCCTCTGGTGAAGAGATACGTGGGTGGTTAGGGATTGTACGTGGTATGGAAAAGCCACCACAAGGTGTGGAGTGGCAAGAATATGCCTTTCTTCGTTCAACCAATGCGAATCCCTTTCCATCAGTCATGGGGCGCGTTTGTCCAGCCCCGTGTCAAACCGGGTGTAATCGCAATATGGTTGAAGATTTTGTCGGGATTAATGCCGTTGAACAATTCATTGGCGATACGGCTTTAGAAAAAGGCTATAAGCTTGCACCAGCGGGTGAAGATACCGGTAAAAAAATCGCTATTATTGGCGGGGGGCCGGCCGGTTTATCAGCTGCCTATCAACTCCGCCGTCGTGGCCATGGTTGCACCGTTTTTGATGATCATGCGGATTTGGGTGGCATGATGATGTATGGCATCCCCGGCTATCGTACTCCCCGTGATATGCTTGCTGGTGAAATCAAGCGCATTACCGATATGGGCGTGGAAGTGCGTTTAAATACACGGGTAGGCAAAGATATAAACATTGCTGACTTAGAAAAAGAATTTGATGCGGTCCTGTGGGCAATCGGTTGTAAATCTGGACGCGCATTGCCAGTGCCCGGTGCAGATGCCCCTAATTGTGTGACTGGGGTGGACTTTCTTGATGAGTTTAACCAACAGCAAAAGCATTCGGTACCTAAGCGCGTAGTTGTCATTGGTGGTGGTGACACATCTATCGACGTTGCTTCAGTGGCACGACGCTTAGGTTATAATTCTGTTCCCGAAGACCAAGTCAAGGATATGGGACATGATAACGCTTCTGACGGTTCACAAGTCGGCTATGTGGCACATGATGTTGCTGCGCTTACCGTCCGCGAAGGTGCAGAAGTCACGTTGACTTCACTGTTCCCAATTGAAAACATGACCGCAGCGGAACATGAAGTTCAAGATGCTTTGCGCGAAGGTGTGGATATTCAAGGCAGTGTGATGCCGGTAGAAGTGGTTTTGAATGGTCAAGGAATGGCCACGGGTCTTAAAATGGCTAAATGCACGCTGGACAAAAAAGGCATTCCTTCGCCCATTGAAGGGACTTCGTATGTCATTAAAACCGACTTAATCGTCTCAGCCATTGGACAGTACGGTAATTTGGAAGGCTTAGAAGAACTGAACAATGGGCGTGGTTTTATTGATGCTGATCCTTATTACCAAGTGAAAGGCCGTCCCGGCCATTTTGTGGCAGGGGATATTGTTAGACCACATTTGTTGACCACTGCCATTGGGCAAGGTGCTATCGCAGCGGATACGATTGACCGGTATCTGCAAGAAGCCGATCTGGTCAAACGTCCTAAAGTTGATGTGCATCACTTTAATTTATTAGCGAAGCTGAATGAGGCTGACCTTGGGCCAGAAGAATTTATCAAAGAAGAGCAAGGCGAACTGCGTGGCACATCGGAAGCCGGTTATGCCGTGCATAACTATGAAAATCGGTCAGCCTTTGAAATTATTCCACACGATGTATTGTTCCTTGGTCATTTTCCCTATACTGCCCGCAAGCTACGCGAAGACATACCCGTCTTGGCAGATGAAGTGTTAGGACACTTTGGGGAACGCATGAAAGGCTTGAGTACGGAACAAGCCCAAACCGAAGCCAAGCGTTGCATGAGTTGTGGTATGTGTTTCGAGTGCGACAATTGCGTTCTTTATTGTCCACAGGATGCTGTAAAACGCACACCAAAGAAAGAATCGACGACCGGGCGGTATGTTTTTACGGATTATAGCCGTTGTATCGGTTGTCACATTTGTGCAGAGGTTTGTCCGACCGGTTATATTAATATGGGCCTTGGTGAATAAAAACGCCAAAAAAAAGTACCTAAACCCGAATGTGATTAAACCTGCCTAGTATTTGGGTTCTGTCAATTTCCCTACCCCTCTTTGAAAAAAAAGGGGGGGGTTATTTAAGCATCGTTCCGCTACCCAATAAGAAAAGCTCAACATTTAGGCTCTTACAAATACTATTTCTTCAAGAAATAGTATTTGTTGACAGTTTGAGCCTGCCAAACTCAAGTTTGGATTCCAGCCAAAATAATTTTTATGTTATACTGCATTTTTGTCATGGCTTCACCCCCTCATTCATGATTTTCTTATCGGACTTTACCAAAAAATAAAAAAATAACATGAGCCCTTGAGGGGGGGGGGGAAGGTGAAATTATTCATACACTTCAAGTTATAGCTTGGAAGAATAATTAATAATTTTTAAAACGCTTTACGGTTTGACAAACCGTAAAGCGTTTGCCTTTGTTTCTGAACAACTATAGGAATGCCAAATTTGATATGAAAGTACATGTAAAACTCAGCACGTTAGGAAAACTTTGCCTCGGACTGATGTTGAGCTTAGCAGTCAGTGCCGATGAACCACAGACCGACGCGCGTACGTTTATACCCAACCCGCCCAAAGCCAAAGAAAACTTTTCACCAACGCAGAAATGTATTGAACCTGTTGATATTATGCGTAGCAATCATGGTGAGTTTCTCAAACATCATCGTGATGACACCATGCATCGCGGGGTGCGTACCATAAAATACAGTCTAGTGGCGTGCATTAATTGTCATGTGACTAAAAGCGCAGATGGGAATTACCCAAGTATCAAAAAAGGCTCAGAACATTTCTGTCGTAGTTGTCACACTTATGCTGCGGTAAGCATTGATTGTTTCCAATGTCATGCCAGTAAACCGATTGAGCCGTTTTCAAGGTAGTCATTGTCATTAATATCAGGTGAAAGGACATCATTAATCCCAGTAAGTACTCCCACCCCAAATAATTTGGGGTTCTTTTGATGCAGTCAATACCATTAAGTTATTATAACTAAAATTACGCACCCAGATTCCACTTTTCGTAATGTTTGTTACAACGGGAATCCACAATAATGGGCGGGTAAAATCAATTGATGAGACTCATTCCTAGGGTGGGCGTGCGTCCTGTCCAGACTTTCTTCCCGCCTTTGCTAGAATGACATTTTGTGTGTTGCCGTCGCCAAGTTTTATTCTGCCTGATTCCCACCGTAGCAAACCTGACTAAAAGTGGAACTTGAATGGATAACATCAGTTAATCTAATATATCCACCGCCAGTTTTAGCACTTGGGGTACAAGGCTTGCTTTTGACTCAAGACTTTCAACAAATGGGAGTAGTATCTTTAACAGCGATACGCTTCGCCATCGGGCGAAACTTTGTTACAATAATTAGTGCCCCAATGGGTAGTGGTGGCAATTTCAAAAGTCTTGTGGAGCCAGTTTGGAGAAGGCACTACCAATAATTATTAATAGAAGTAGCAGCACCCTTCAAAAGTAGTTGAAAGAATGGAACGAAGGATGAAGGGTAATGGGCTTTTCGGGTAATGGGTTTTTTGGTATATCTTCATCAAGAGGTTAAGAAAAATCCTTGGCAATATCATCGCATCAAGCTCAAATACTTCTCTCACCTATTACCTATTACTTGACTCGCAAGTTGTTTTTAACACAGTGATTTATAAGGTTTAGTGAAGTTTACCTTTTGAAATAATGCCTATTATCTTTATTAAGTAAAAACAATAACTTAGTATTAAAAGGCTTCGCCCTTTAAGCTTAAAATCCTGATTGGAACTAAAAAACTTGCGAGTCAAGTATTACCTATTACTTTTTAGAGAATACTTACGGGTGCTTTACGTGCTGAATGGTGGTCAACAAGCTGATGGAATCAGATTGGAAATCCTATTTTTAAAAATAGGTAGATTGATGATGCTTGAATTTTACAATATCGATTTGACGACTACAATGTTTAACCAAATTTTACTTGCACTTCTGTTGAATTGCTTTTAATATAATATAATAGTACTGACGGTATTGGTCATAGTTTTGGCCAGTTTGAAAATGCTGATAATTTTCGAGCCTAAATAGAATCGGCTTTTTTCAAACAAGCGACGCCCTGTACACACCTGCGTAAAGCTTTGCAACACTGGGGAAATTCCGAACCGGGGCCAAAACAAGTGATCCACGTTGTACTGATTTTTTAAGGAATGAGCAATTAACTCAATTCTGCGTCACAAGGGCAAGGGCAACCTTGTCTGCCTCATGATTGATTGGTCAAATCCACGAACCTCGTTTGGAGATTCTAATGTCAATTGAACAAAAAGTTGAACAATTTGCTAAACAAATTATTGAACTTCATGGTTTTCGTTTTAACGAAGGCTTTTCTTGCCTGATTCAGGATAAGGAACCGTTTCCTTCCAATGAAGGATTGTTTTTGTGGGGCTTTTCCCAAAAGCGTATGCGTTTTGAAACGAAAGTTGAAAAGTTTCATACCTCAACCAGAATAAAGAGGATGGAACAAATGCTCGGCTTGTCTGAAAATGAATACAAAAAACTGTTCTCGTCTGTTGAGGTTTATTTGCAATCTCTCAAAGCACTCGGTTTCGAGGAAATTGGGAAAGGCGTTACGCTGTTCGGTAAATCGAAGGTGTCTAATGTTCAAGCCGATGCCAAGTTTTTTGAGAACAATTTGGAGGCTCTGAAGCAATTTGAATTAATCACCATCAAGAATCCGATTATAGAATTTGCGGAAAATCATGGCTATTTTGAAGTTAAAACGCGAAATAAGCTGGCATGGGATAATGTGTTTGGAAGTCATACTCCAGGACTCAAAGCTTCCGGGCTCAAGGCTTCCGGGCTCAAGGCTTCCGCTGCCAAAACTTCTTCATCAGTGAAGGCTTCGCCTGTGAAGGCAACACCTGTGACAGCATCATCTGCGAAAGCATCACCTACGAAGGCTTCGCCTGTGAAGACAACACCTGTGAAGACAACACCTGTGAAGGCTACGCCTGTGAAGACAACACCTGTGAAGGCTACGCCTGTGAAGACAACACCTGTGAAGGCATCACCTACGAAGGCTTCGCCTGTGAAGACAACACCTGTGAAGGCATCACCTACGAAGGCTACGCCTGTGAAGGCAACACCTGTGAAGGCATCATCTACGAAAGCTTTGCCTGTGAAGGCAAAACCTGTGAAGGCAACACCTGCGAAGGCCACAACACCTGCGAAAGCATCACCTGTGAAGGCAACACCTACGAAAGCATCACCTGTGAAGGCAACACCTACGAAAGCTTCGCCTGTGAAGGCCACACCTGTGACGGCCACACCTGTGAAAGCAAAACCTGTGACGGCCACACCTGCGAAAGCATCACCTGTGACAGCATCATCTGCGAAAGCATCACCTACGAAGGCTTCACCTGTGAAGACAACACCTGTGAAGGCATCATCTACGAAGGCTACGCCTGTGACGGCCACACCTGTGAAGGCATCATCTACGAAAGCTTCACCTGTGAAGGCAAAATCCGCAGCTTCAACAGCAAAACAACGCCGCACCACAGCGGACACGATGCCTCTTAGCGAGAAGCTTCAAAAACTGGCTGCGAGTCAACCTGCTTCTGCTATTGACGAAAAGGCTTGGAACAAGCAAGTCGATGCTTTATACAAGAATGTTCGCAGTTGGTTATCTGAACATTCTAAAAACCGTTATATCACTTTCAACTCCAACAAAATCAAGTTATCTGAAGCGAATAGAAGTGAGTATGAAATTAATTCGCTTGAGTTGAATGTGGTGGGTAACCATCAAGTGATATTCCAACCCGTTGAAATGAATATGCCGGGGGCAACTGGCCGGGTTGATTTATATCGCAAAGGTTATAACACTCAGAAAGTTATGCTGTTACTGGTCGGCCCGGATGACAAAAATATGCAATGGGAATTATGGGAAAATCTCAATGCAGAGCCGCAACCTTTTGATAAGAAAACGTTAGAGGTTCTGTTAACTCAATGGATTGAATACTGACCTCCCTTTAAAGTTTGATTCCCCGGCACTGCGCTGGGGAACAATAAGCAAAACGGGTGATGGGTAATACTCGATGTTCAAGTTTTTGATGTTATTTGGCCTTGCGGCAATCAATTTTTGAGTGTCTAGATATGCAACTCATTTATTTTTAAGGAAATGAGTTTTTTTGCACAATATTTATTTTTAAATCAACGGCTTACAAAAAACTTGAACATCAAGTAATAGGTAATGGGTAATACTCGATGTTCAAGTTTTTGATGTTCGGCAAGCTTTGCGGCAATTAATTTTTGAGTGTCCTTATATGTAAATTATAAATTATTGATTTTTAATTAAATTAATTTTTAAGCACCAAAATAATACCAAAAAATATTTATTTTGAAATCAGCGGTTTACAAAAAACTTGCGAGTCGAGTAATAGGTAACAATAAATCTTATGCTTATTGTGATTTTCAAGTGGGTGCAGATACTGTAAGACGACACACTGTATTCTAACTCAGATAAATATTTCGTAAAATCAGATAGTTATATTCAGATAGTTATATTGGATTTTGGTTCTTTAGAAGACTAGCCGTAACTAATTGATTTACTAATTTATTTTATTGAACCGTCGTTATAAAGTATCCACACCCTTTTCAAGTTGAGATAAGGTTTGGTAATGGCAGCATTTTTAATATCTGTTTTTGATTTTAAACCCATTTTAAAAAGCAATAATGCTATTACTTGATGATCAAGTTCTTAAGTTCCAATCAGGATTTTAAGCTTAAAGGGCTTCACTTTTAATACTAAGTTATTGTTTTTACTTAATTGCTACCTATATGCATTGAATAGCAAAGGCACCATAACACTTTTAGTTCAAACCCCCCTTTTGTTACGGCATGATTTTTTTTGAAAAAATATTTGTGATTTGGCTAAAAGTAGTTTCAACGCATTTACGGGTGATTTTTGGTAAAAACTCAACTTTAGGCTCAAATTTTCTATTAGAATTCTTCTTGTCTTTAAGGTTTAAGGAAAATATTGACGGCTTCCTTCAAAATATCTTCATATTCATAGTCGTTATAAGCTTTATCACCGTAAATAATAGAGCCTTCTGGTAGCTCTAAATTAAACTCCTTAAGTATTTTACAATCGTTAGCTAAATATAAACACAAAATAAATTCAATAGGTTGAATGATTATGCGAATTAAGAGTTGAAATTTTTGCACAGAGTCAAAAACAGTGGTGTAGGAAACGACTCCACAAGTATCCCCACAGAGTCATTTTTAACTGTTTGATTTTAAATGAGTTTCTCAACCCTTAATTCGCATTGATTGTTGACAACCATATGGACACGAATACCGTAAAAAAACGACGTTTGACTTAATACATAGCCGCGATATTCGTCATCCTGATAAATTTTACAACGTTTAATACGAATATTATCGCAAACCGGCACCGGAAAACTGTCTATTGCGAACTCATTATTTTTATTAGTTTGTTTAAAAACTTACATGTAAGGTAAAGCAATTCTTGCCAGCAGGTTTCGCTAATTTCATGTAATCGACGGTTAAAACGACTAAAACCCTAGCATTTAGGACTTACGCATTGTCTTTATTATAATAAATATGTTATGCAAAACGTCAGAGCAATTGAGGACGCTTATTCGCATAGAAAATAAAGGGAAACAGGCCATCACCTTAAAAGCGGCATGGGAATATAAAAATGCACCACTGACAAATAAAAACTTGTTTAGCATATTTTTATGTTAGTTGTCAATGCGTAAGTCCTAGCATTTTAGGAACATAACCCTCTGAAACTAAATAACGACGGTTTTTTTCAGCAATTACCAGTTTAAAGCATCGCAGTGAAGGCAGTGGTCATTTGAACTTGAGGCTCATCAAGATGCTTTGATGCCTTTAAAAAGTCATCACAAATACAATAACCCAAGTTGCTCCATAATGGGTAATTGATTGATTTTATTATTCAATGTTTTTGCACGGCACGAAACACCACCAAAGCAACCCATTGATTTAACGTATATTGTAGGGTTATAGGTGGCAACTTAGGTTACAATAAATAGTGATAATTTGTGCTTCCATATCTTCCATTTTGGATGTCCTCTATTTTTTAGTTATTTTTATCTTATCGAGCCTCTTGCAAAACCCCAGGTTGACACCTGGGGCTATTTAAATTCAACCCCTTTGGGGTTGATATTTTTAAAAGTTAGGAGCCAGTGGTGAAAGCTGGGGCTGCCCAACCCCGTAGGGGTTGAATGTGAATAGCCCTTTGTTCCACCTGGGGAACGTTTTTCAGGCTAAAGTTTCGCAAGAAGCTCTTATCAATAAAAAAATGTAAAAAAGTCAATACCTATAATTCCTCACTAATGGGTAGCAACTTGGGTTAAAGATAATAGGCATTATTTCAAAAGGTCAACTTCACTAAACCTTATAAATCAGTGTGTTAAAAAAAACTTGCGAGTCAAGTATTACCTAATACTTAAGTTTTTTGTAAGTTGGTACAAAAAAATAATTTCCTTAAAAATCAATCAGTTACATATTTAACTCAAAAATTGATTGTCACAAAACCAAATAACATCAAAAACTTGAACACTTGATGTTCTAGTTAGAACTTAAATAATATGCTAATGAACCTTTAATAACACAGCGAGTATCCAGTTGCTTTGAGATGACTTCCGCCAAAGTCACAAAAAACTTTAGCCTGGATTCCAGGCTAAAGTTTTTCGCGAAAAACTTTAGCCTGGAACAGAGTTTAGTGCTTGTCCAAAGCCATTGACTCAGGCTATTTTCAATCAATATTAGTACATTCGCAAATACTAACTAGAACATTGAGTGAACATCGAGTAATAGCATTACTTAAGCAATATATTAGGAGTCCAATCTTTGCTCCAACTTTTGCTCGATTTGAGTTTGGGCTGTCAGGACTCCCAACTTGAGTTTGGGCAACTCCACTTAAAAAAAACTTGGACTTTGGTATTCAAGTTTGTTGAAACTAATATCAATTGTGCGTGTTATTATGCTATTACCCATTCCTTAATGAATAAGGAATTATTCCCAAAAATAATGAAGGGGAATTTTGCCGGTTCGGAAACGAGAGTAATTGGCCTGTGAGAGAGAAAAAAACATGAACGAGGAAACTTCACCTACCCAAAATCGCCGTGATTTTCTTAAAACCACTGCTGTTGTTGCTGGGATGACGGTGGCCCCTGGCGTACTGTTGTACGGTGTATCAAGAGCGCACCATGCTGAGGGCGCGGTGACATCAGATGTGCGCTGGGGAATGCTGATTGATACCACTAAATGTAGTGAAGGGTGCGATAAGTGTGTGAGTGCCTGTGCGACCGAGCATGGTCTCACTGAGGATGTCCGTCCCGAGATTGCTGCGCAGTGGATACGCAAAGTGGGTGTGCGTGATAAGCAAACAGGCAAAGAATATTCCCTGCCTTTGCTGTGTCAGCATTGTGAACATCCACCTTGTGTCGATGTTTGTCCTACCGGGGCTTCGTTTAAGCGTGCCGATGGTATTGTTTTGGTGGATAAGCATATTTGTATTGGCTGTCGTTATTGTATGATGGCTTGTCCCTACAAAGCCCGTTCATTTATCCATGAAACACTGGAAAATCAGAAACCCTATTCTCCGCGTGGTAAAGGTACCGTGGAAAGTTGTACTTTATGTGTGCATCGGGTTGATAATGAACAACAACCTGCCTGTGTAGAAGCCTGTAATAAGGTGGGTCACAAGGCGATGCTATTTGGAGATCTAAAAGATCCCAATAGTGATATTTCTAAAAAGTTGAAGGAGGTCAGCAGTACCGCGTTGCGGCCTGATCTGCGATTGAATCCCGGGGTGCGTTATCAAGGACTTTAGTTATGAAGAATATTAATTATTGTGTTATTGAAGGCAAAAGTGCCGGTTTTTACGGTGGAATAGCTGTATCGGTTTTTTTTATTTTACTGGGTTTATTCGCAGCCTATAACATGGAGCATCATGGACATGTTATCACCGGTATGAATAACCAGATTGTGTGGGGGATGCCACATGTATTTGCCATTTTTCTGATTTTATCGGCATCTGGGGTGCTGAATGTGGCATCAATCAGTTCCGTATTTCGCAAGATTTTTTATCATCCCCTTGCACGTTTATCCGCTTTGCTTGCCATTACTTTGCTCATTGGCGGGCTGAGTGTTTTAGTGTTGGATTTAGGCCACCCGGATCGCCTTGTGGTTGCTATGACCAGTTACAATTTGAAATCCATTTTTTCTTGGAATATGTTCTTATATAATGGATTTCTACTGATTTGCGTTATCTATCTGTGGTTTATGATGGAGCGGCGTATGCAACGCTATTACCCCACTGTCGGTTTGATTGCGTTTATTTGGCGTTTGATACTCACCACTGGTACCGGCTCAATTTTTGGTTTTTTGGTCGCCCGCGAAGCCTATCACACCGCGATTATGGCCCCCCTATTTATTGCCCTTTCTTTATCTTTGGGGTTGGCGGTATTCTTAATCGTGTTGATCATTGATTGTTGGGAAAAGCAGTGCCCGTTGGGACAAGGCATACTACATCGCCCCAAAACCCTGTTAGGGGTGTTTATTGGTGCGGTGTTTTATTTTGTGTTGGCTTATCATTCTTCTCATCTCTATTTCACTGGTCGTCATGGCGTTGAATACTTTATCTTAGCCGGTGGCGGTATCTATACGGTACTTTTTTGGGGTGGCTATATCTTTTTAGGGACTATACTGCCGTTATTGCTGCTTTACCACGAGAGATTTAGTAAGAGTTGCGCCAGTATTGCAGCAGCCTCGGTGCTGACAATTGTAGGCGGATTTGCGTTATTGTATGTGATTATCATCGGCGGGCAGGCTTATCCATTGGAAATTTTCCCGGGTATGGAAGTCACGTCTTCAAGCTTTTTTGACAAAGGCATACATGCTTATACACCGAGTGGTTGGGAAATTTTGTTAGGTATTAGTGGTATCGCCATTGCGGCATTGTTGACTGTATTGGCTTTGAGGATACTGCCCTTTATGCCTTGTAGTTTGGCTGATATAGATATTGAACCGCAATTTAAGGATTGATGAATAATAAATTGGGATTTACGCAAAAGTTGACAGCGAAGCTCCAACTTTTGCGTAGATTGGGAATTGGGTTCGAGGTAAAAGTTTTTCTAGGAGTCTGTCGGACTTAATCACTAAGTAATTGTTTTCAAGAGAAATTTTATTTTGACGCGATTTGATATGATAAATTATTTATAAATCAATCACTTAACGCCACAAGTCCGACAAACTCCTAGCTAGAAAAATGCCTCGAATTGGGAATTGATTGTGAATTGATGTCAATTTCAAATAAGAATGATCCCCCCTACTGATTCCCCATTCGCGGCTAAAGTTTTTTGGTCCCAAAAATTAGCCGCGAACCCATTCCTTAATGAACCATTCCCCAATTACCATTCCCCAGTTGATATGTTGACAACGACATTCTACGAAGAACACCCTTTTGCTCAATATGTCCGTATTTTAGGCAAAGGTAAAAACGGTGCCCGCCCCTTAACGCAAGAAGAAGCCTATTCAGCCATGCGTATGATTATGGCTGATGAAGTTGAGCCTGTGCAATTGGGGGCTTTTATGATACTGATGCGCGTCAAGGAAGAAACTCGTGAAGAATTGGCCGGGTTTATTCAAGCAGCGCGTGATTCTTTTAAATTACCGACTTGCATGGTGGAAGTCGATTTAGATTGGTCATCTTATGCCGGTAAGCGTCGTCATTTGCCTTGGTTTATTTTGTCTACCTTGTTATTGGCAAAAAATGGCATCAAAGTATTTATGCACGGTACCCGAGGACATACTAACGGGCGCATTTATACCCAAGATGTGTTGTCGTATTTGGGTATTGAATACGCCAAGTCTTATGAAGCTGCGGCTGAGCAAATTAAACAACATAATTTTAGCTATTTGCCGTTGGAATATCTTTGTCCCAAATTACATGAAATCATTGAACTTCGCCCCCTCATGGGTTTGCGCTCTCCCGTCCACACTTTAGCACGTATGCTCAATCCGTTTGATGCCCCTTATGTGATGCAAGGTATTTTCCACCCCGGTTATCGTCCCGTCCATCAAGAAGCTGCGCTATTGCTTAATCAATCTCATTTAGCCGTGATAAAAGGCGAAGGTGGCGAAATTGAACGCAACCCGGATATGGAATGTCTGGTGCAAAGTGTCCATAATGGCGAATTGTCCGACGAAATGTGGCAGCCCTTATTCAAAAAACGGCATGTCAAAGAAGAAGTGTTGGATCCGCAACGTTTGCCGGCGCTGTGGCGCGGTGAGATTGAGGACGAATTTGCTGAGGGTACGGTAGTGGGTACCGCGGCAATTGCTTTGAAATTAATGGGAAAAGCCGCGAGTACTGATGAAGCGCAGGATATGGCGCGGCAAATGTGGGCAAGTCGTCCTAAAGAAACATAAGGACTTTGGTTTAATAACTTTCAAATCTAATTGGAAAATGAAGCGTATGACAAACAATTCTGATGAAACTTTTTGCGAATTGACCAAGTAAGTAAGTAAGTAACTCATGTTACGCACAACGCTTCAAAATGAGTCCAGAGGGGCAACCATA
>JAOZSV010000188.1 GCA_029939505.1 Thiotrichaceae bacterium
GCCCCTACGAATTTTAATCAGGTTTTTTCATCTTTGATTATATAACATCTTTGTAGTTTTATTAATGAGACTTTGAGTAAAAGGGAAAATAGGGGACACCTTTTCTACAATTTATTGGTAACATTCTGTGAAAATAAATGTGTCCCCTATTATTCAGTTTATAGCGATGTTGGGTGGCCACTTTTAGGGTTTGTTTTAGAAAGCCTGATGAGTTGACAATTTGTAGGGGTGCTGATGACCCGTTTTGGTCATTTCTGTCGGGAAATATTTGTAATTATTTGATTTAATAAGGAATTAGCAATTTACTTTATTTGGTTCCCAATTATTTCAACGTAGCAACAACCGAAAGATGATAAAAAAGATTGATTTCTGATGCGAAATAAAAAGAATTGATGACACTCGACTATCAAGTTTTTTTAACCCCCCAATAACTACAAGGATTTGATATAAGCAAGGATAAGTCATCAGGCAAAAAAAACATTTTCAAATTCGGTTTATCCTTGTTTATATCAAATCCTTGTAGTTGTTTCTGATAGTTTGTTAAAAAACTTGATCATTGAGTAACAGCTAAACAAAAATAGATAGTAGAAAATGGACACACTAACTCAAAAAGATCAAATAAAAGCTATCAGAGAGCTTACCAAAGAAATTACGGTATCCAGAGAAAAAGCTCAGAGGTATTTGAAGGATTCCGGCATCGATGATTATGTTAAAAGAACCTTAAATACGCTCTCCAAAATTGATTCTAATGGTAAACTGAGATGATTTATAAATACAGCACCCTTTCCTCCACAATCAATTCGAGGCTAAAGTTTTTTTGAATAACTTTAGCCTCGAAGTTCACTCCCCTGATCCGTTGTACTAAATATAGACGAAAATATTCTGATGTAGGGGCAATCCCTTGTGGTTGCCCTGAGTAGTTACATTATTTGATGCACGTTCCTTATTATATATTTTTTTACTTACAAAATCAATTAGTTATAAATACACACCATTTTTTATCCTGTACATTTTTCTTTAAAAAAACTTTAGCCTCGAAAGTTATTTTTTCTTAGACACTTAGGAATGAAACTTTAATAACATCCGAAACTTTCAAGCCACCTTGTAGTTTCGTGTATTATTCAATTCTCATTCCTTAGTTAGAAAGCTACTTTGGTAGAGTCTAATTTAAAAAATGGAACCTCAAATCTTACCACTTAACTTCGGCTGTGAACATACAGGTTTTGGAAACCTGTCAGGTCTGATTCAACATTGTCTATTTTATTTCATGTACATTCCTTAACTGATGTTACGCAAAGCTATTCTATTCGATCTTAGAAATCCGATTTTTTTTCAAAGATTTCTTAAACATCGTTTCGCCGCTTAGAAATCCGATTTTTTTTCAGAAATCGGATTTCTTAAACATCCTGGAGACATAGTGCGTAACATCAGTTCCTTAAAAATGATTATAGCAGGATATTTGTAGAACTCAATCCTGTAAAAGCGTAGCGTAGAGTGAAACGGAAACCCACCATACCGTTACGTTGGAATATGGTGGGTTTCCACTTCGTTCCTACCCACCCTACATCTACTAAATACCATAAAATTTATGGGTTGGGAACGAGAAACCGAGTTTGGGAACGAGAAAAAGCTTTGCCCAGGCTACCAGGCTACATTTCATCCTTATGTTGCAAGTTAGAATAAAAAAAAGTATCATATCTTCGCAATCACGCAATCACTCAATAAATTGAGGTAAACGATATGACTAAAGCATTAAAATCCATTACTGTTTTTGTAGATGTCGATGACACCTTGGTTCGTAGCTACGGTTCTAAGCGAATACCAATAATAGCAACTATTGAACATCTAAAAGAACTCAAAAAGCAAGGTGCTAATCTTTACTGTTGGAGCGCGGGTGGCACTGATTATGCTAAAAAAAGTGCAGAAGAATTTGGGTTAGCAGACATTTTTACGGCTTTTCTCCCTAAACCAGAAGTGATTATTGATGATCAAAATATCAATGATTGGAAAAGGCTTATTCAAGTACATCCATTCTCATGTAGCCACAAAACACTAGAAAACTATCATTTAGAATTGAAAAAACAATGACACGACTCTTCAATAATCCGTTCTAATGGCCCCATGCTTTTCCAAAATTAAAGGGGCCAGGTTCGGATTATTTTTCCGACACCAAACATCATAACGGCAAATCTCGGTGACGTCCGCGTTGGACAATGTGTATTCGTAGGCGGCGCGATATTAGCAATTCGAGCCTGGTTCCTTTGATTCTTTGCTAAAATGGTGGGCAAGATAAAGCTTTGCCCACCCTACCAGGCTCAGAAATTGTTTAGAAAATGGGTCGTGTGGTTGTTGGAACATCATATTGTTTATTCTCTATAAATATTTATATTATCTCCAATTGAATGGGTTAAGGGGTTAGGCATTTAGCCTCAAGTTCAAAAAAGTACAACGCAGAGCGTTGTGGAAGGCATTCCCAAACAGAGTTCGAGGCTAACGTTTTTTTCTTTAAAAAAACGTTAGCCTCGAAGGGAACGAGAAAACGAGAAAACGAGAGGTTGGGAACGACAAAATTTTTTTTTTATAGCTATACTGCTAACGGTTGAATTTAAGACTGCCGTTTTCTGAAAAAGGGCAACCACAAGGGATTGCTTTAAAAGGGCAACCACGTATGGGTTCTCAAATCTTCCGGTCCCGGCGGAAGTACGTCTCGTACTGTGATGGTAAAGGTACTTAAATTTTGTGGATAAATGGTAGCACAGCGATTATTTAACAAAGTTGCTGCATCTAAAAGGTGTTTAGGGAATACGAGGAAATCGCCGATATCAACATCGGGTGAGTCAATCGACACGATACCGTCTAAGCCATATTCTGATGAAGCGTTTATAGGGCTTTCAGAAAACTTATAAAGTCCCGTTGTCTTGATGTTAATATTGCCACCATCACCACTGACGGCTTGGGCAATAATCTGGCTATTATCTAGCACAATAAACTCAGGAGTAAGCGTGATGTTGCCACCGTTGCCGTTTTTGGCTTTAACGCTGGTAGTGATGGCTCCGTTGATTAAATACAGATAGCCGGGGGAGGTGATGTTAATGTTGCCACCTTCAGGACTGTAGGTTTCCGTCTTGATTGCACCTTTTTGCATTCGCAACCAATCATTTACATGCACAGAAATATGACCAGCATTGCCTTGGGATCGGCTTTCGGCTGTGATCGTGCCATTTTGACGAAGGTATAATTTACCCACATCCAGCGAAATTTGTCCACCTTGTCCGGTGCCCTCGGTGCCAGCTTGAATAGTACCATTATCTTCTACGGCTAATTGTAAAGCTGAGAGGATGATTGTGCCGCCATTACCATTGGTTTGAGTATTACTGACTAACGCGCTCTCTTGATCAGTCTTTCCACTAATCAAAACCGAGTCTTTGGCAGTAATGGTTAATGTGCCACCGTGTCCAGTATTCTTTGTGATTTTTTTATTCGCATTCAAATTAATTTGTGCGCCTTTTGTTAAGGTGAGCGTATCTACCTGCAACTCGATATCGCCAGCATGACCAATATTTAAAGTTTGTGAAGAAATGTTGCTATTATCTGTCAAAGTCAAAGCAGGTGTTTCTATAAATATTTTCCCACCGTTACCAATACTGCTGGTATTGTTTAATAGTCCACTTGAATATTTGTCATTGAGTAAAGAAAAAAAGCCAGAAATTTCTATTGATTCGTTAACAGTCATGGTGATCTCACCTGAATTTCCTGAGCTTCGAGTGCTAGTGGCAATCTGTGCGCCGTCTGTTAAGGTCACTTTTCTTGCCGCTATGTTAATGTTGCCCCCATTCCCGGTGCTGCCTTCCATCACTTCAGTGGTAATTCTTGCTCCTTTGGCAACAAAGTCGGTGGCTTTTATGGTGATGCCTTGTCCATTTTTGTCACCGTGCGTATCTGCCCAGATATATACATTTTCCATGAAGATTTGTCCACCACGAATGTAGATATCCCCACCACCAGTACCACTCACATCTACATTAGCTCTTCTCTTGTAATTGTCTGCTGTGAGAGGAACATCGGTTATTTTGATGATGCCAAATCGTTCAAAGGCATTATCTGACATTTTCGCTGGAACAACCAGGACTTCTCCGGCTGAGGCAACACTGACTAAATTGATTTGTCCATCGGGTGCGTTGAGCATGGCATCTTCTTGTCCAGTCAAGTGTTTATCTTCTCTGGTTAAATCGCCACCGATGAAAGAAAGGGTTTTTCCGTTTTGAACTTCAAGAACGCTCTGTTGTTTGGAAATCGGGGCAGGGGTTATGTCTAAGAATCCAAAGGCAGTGGGCGGTGCTATGGTTAATAAGGTGTTTTCGGGATGGGTCGCCGCAAATCGCCCAGTGGTGCCTAAACGCAAATAATCTGCGGTGCTGATATATAGTGAGCCTTGAACATCTAAACGCGCATGTTCTCCAAGTATCACACCGGCTGGATTGAGAAAATACATATTGGCAGGAATTTTTGATGCTAATTTTCCATTAATATAAGAAGCCTGTCCGCCAGTAACGCGACTGATGATGTTTTCGAGGCTGCTTGGACCAGAAAAAGTCGCACTTTGATCGCGATTAAGATTGAAGGTTTCAAAGCTGTGAAATAGGTTATTGCCCTTTTGTTGGCCAAAATTGGCTTCAATAGCAAAATCAGGCCCTTGCAATGGCCCTGCATAGCCGCCTAATGTGCCATCTAGCACGATTTCAGCCGAAATCTGTGTGCTTAGGCTTAATGTGATAATCAGTAAACTTAAATTTTTTTTTGAGGTTATAGTCGTTGCGACCATCATAAATTATCCTGTTATGTACTGAATCATAAATTTTCGGCTATTTAGAATTCCAGGCTAAAGTTTTTTTAAAGAAAAAACTTTAGCCTGGAATCAAGTTTTTTGAAAAAACTTGGTTTCTTAGCGGCGAATAAAATATTCGATAATTTATGCTTCAGTAGTTAAGATACGTTCCAACGCTGGCGCGTTGGAACGAGAAAAAAAAGTCGGGTGGGCTGTTGCCCACCATTACAATTGTCAAGTCTTTTTGGTGGGCAAAAAAATACTTGCGAAACTACGAAAAACTATTTTAAATCAAATGCTTAAATATTTTTGTATAACGATAAGCGCGCTGGCGTGGGAACCCATTCGGGACGCGCCAACGTCGCGTGAACTACAAAAAGAAAAAACTGGACGCTGGCGCGTCCCGAATGGGTTCCCACGCTGGTGTGTGAAAAATGGGTTCCCACGCCGGCGCGTGAAAAAACAAAGGCCAATTCCAACCGACTTGTTTCGTCGCGTGATCTACAAAAAAACCGGCCTAGTACACTGTCAATTTGAATTTGTCTGCTGATATTAAAAGACCTGACAGGTTTCCAAAACCTGTCAGGTCTAACACTACCCGTCAAAATAACCTTGACAATGTACTAGTGCTGGAGTGCGGAAATCTTCAGGCCATCGAGAAATCCGATTTTTTCAAAAAATCGGATTTCTTTGCCTTTAAAATGGTATGGGAATTTCCGCCCTCCTGTACTAGCTATTTCCCGAACCATTCATCGCGGGAAATCCCAGCTTGTCGCAACAGTCGTCGCAATAAACCCACCCCTATATCACCATTATGCGGATTTGGAATGATAACCGTTACATCGCCTCGACGCATATAAGGATGACGGCCTCCAGCATAAGGCCCTTTAAAGCCCAATTCTCGCAGACGTTGAACAAATTTTTGCCAAGAAACGGGAGTCAATTTAGGCATAGTGAGCCTCATAAGGATTGTTTAGGTGGTTGAGATCAATATTTGCAATGGTAGGAATGGATAAATTTAGCTGCAAACGTAAAGCAAGCCAATCTCCCAAGACATCACGCAATTCTCGTCGACAACCTTCTAACGTCAAATGACATGCCCACACACCTTGAAAACCCGGTATTTCTCCCCAGTATGTCCCTTCATCTTCAATGATTTCATAAACAGCTTGTTCCATAGCCGCATCAATATAGTTAGCAAGCATTCCGGTTATTCTCCCAGCAGAATTTCTCGTTTCCACGCGCTGGTGTCAATGCCATTAATTTAAGCTTTTTCGTGAGGGCAACCATAAAAGATTGCCCCTACTTTGGATGGTTCTATAGGGGCAATTCCTTATGGTTGCCCTTAAGCATTGACGCGCAGGCGTTGGAAAGCAGAAAAGACTGGACGCTGGCGCGTCCCTAATGGGTTCACACGCAGGCGCGTGTGAACCAGATAAAAAAACTAAAACATCGAATTCTAAATACCCGAATATTTCTACTCCACTCGTTGAAACTTTAATGGATCTACGGATTTTAGTCGCATTCTGATATCCTTATCAATTATGTGTAGTTCTTCTCGACTAAAATCGTAAGTCGCGTTTACGTTATCAAGTTTTTTTGCAGAGAGATTACCTGTCACGGTATAAGTTCCGTCGCAGCTTGCTTCAAAAGTGCCTGTGTACCACCATGTCGGTTCAAATATTATCTTAGCAACAACGTGTAAAGTACCCAAAGTGCCATCACAGGTGTCATCCAAGTCGAAACGGTAGATGCCATTGGTGGCATTATCAGTTTCAAAGGAAAATATTTCACTGGAGGTTCTCGCACCAAAATTGTCGATGGTTTCAAATTTCCAGAAATACGTGGTCAAGTCTTTGAGTCCAGTGTTCTCATCTGTGCCGTTGGCAGTATCTATGCGTCCATTGTTATAGTGAAAAATGGCGTTTCGGTCAATGTATGTGTCTGGAATCCGTAATTCTTCTTGTTTGTAAACCACAGAATCATCATCAAAATCTTTGTCAGTGGCGATTAATAGCGTGTAAGTGACTGGTTCGCCGTCGGGTTCACTAGCAGATTTTCCAAAAAAGCTTAAGTCGGTGCGTGTTGATGCGCCATCTTTTGGATGAAGCAAGATAACGGCTTCTGGGGCTTGATTGTCTTTTCTCTCTTTATAAACGACTGAACGCTTCACGGGAGATATATCTCCAGAGGAAATAATGTCTCCCGTTTGAGGATCGAGTTTCATAGTCGATTGATCGTGAACATAGTAGAAAATATGATACTTACCAGGTTCATCAAAGTTCTGGTAAGTGTATTCATAGTGACCACGGTTGTCATTTAACCTTGGGAAACGTTTGGGGAGTTCAAGTTCTACTTGCTCGGTTGTACGCGATTGACTCGTAATGGTATCAATTGCGACGGGCCCGCGAATTTCAATGACCGCTCTTTCTACATCTCCGGTAGCATTTAACCACAATAAAGCGGACGTTTCGTTAAATTCTAAATACTGCGTTTCTGTCACTGCTTTGACAGCAGCCTGATTGCCAACCGCATTGATATTATAATCACGCCCTACGCCCAGTCGCATTTTTTCGATTTTTTGACCATCTCCAGTATTGGCGATCAGCACATTACTCCCTTTACTGTCACCATTATCATCCAATAAAGGATGCTGTACTGCTTGATCCAATAAATCTGGGTTATTGATATTGCTGGCAAAGTCTGGAGCACCACTATAGGTAAAGAGTTCTGTACTGCTAGTTGCTTTTTCAAAAGCCATCTTGAACGGTTCACCACGCCCTAATTGTCGAAACAGGGCATCTATGAAATATTCACCACTGCGAATACCATCCGTTTCTTGAGGGCCTTTGTAAGAGACTTCTTCTTCACTGGCACTGGTAATAATAACGCGGTTGCGATCAGGTTGTGACAGCGATGGAATAAAGCTACCAGAATAACAAGCACCTATAATAACCACACGCGGTTCTTCCAAGGGATTTTGATTTTGTGGTGAATCGGCTAAACTATCTTCTAGTCTGTTAAGCCAGGTATCAAGTTCTGCTGGGGTAATAGTTTCTTCTGTTCCATTCAAGATAAATAGTTCCCGATCACCATGATCAACCATGATGATATACAATGGTGCGGGTGAACCTATTAAACGGTCTTTAGCCCAATTTTCAATCGCATCTTGAATACTTGATTTGCTGGGCTTGTATTCATTGTTTGTGCTAATATTGTTGGGTTCGTATTTGAAGGCTTGATTAGCTTTATAATTGAAGCTAAGAATGTTTTCATCCTTAAAATTACGTTCTTTGAGTTGTTTATAAACACGAGCCAAGGTTTTGTGATGTGCTTTCAAACCGTCTTCATTACTGACCTTGCCTTGAATGAGAATCGCATAACCTGCCGATGTTCCCACCGATAATTCAACTTTTTGAGAGTCAGAACGCTCAAGTTTTTCGTTACCTGCAAAAGCGGCTTGTAATTTGTATGTGCCTTTTTGGATAAAACCAGACACGTTAAATTTATATTCCCCAAGATGATTGGTAACAGCCTGTTCTTGCCAACTATCGCCAATTGGTGGTGTAATAGTCAGTATAATCGGTAAGTCGGAAAGATCAGTTTCTAAAGCAGGAAAACGATAGAGTTTGCCAGCTACCTCAACCGTTTGATCTTGCAAAATAGCTGAACTATTTAGATTAACGGATAAGGTGGTAAAGGCAAGTCCAATTTTAACTGTGATAGTGTCTTCACCTACATTACCTGCCCTATCAAAGGCTCGAACTATAATGGTGTAAGTACCCCGAATATTTTCGGTGTTGATGTCATAAGACCAGTTGTCATTGGTGGGCATCCGTACCCAAGTCAGATAGTCTTCAAAATTGCCATTGTTTGTTAAATAATTGGTGCCATCCGTCATTTGCAATTCAATGCGTTCAAGTCCAGTCTCTCCTTCAGGTTCAGAAGCCGTTCCCCCAATAGAGACAATACCCTCAATATGGCTATTATCTTTTGGCGAGGTTATTGTGATTTCAGGTGATTTCGTGTCAATCACATAAAATTTAACTGTGCCAGCTTTTGCTCCAATAAAAACATCGAAATCACCATCATTATCAATATCTGCAAAAGCCGGTTTTGCATCATATTCCACTATTGGTGGCATTAGAGGATTTTCTAGCCTTGGCATTTCGACAAATTTTGCTTGAACCTCTGCCTTAACCAACGCAGGCTGATTTAGCAATATCAGCAATAATAAACTTAACAAGGCTGTGGACGTAGTGTGTTTTTGTGCCGAACTACAGGCTCTCACATGAGTTAGGCAGCTATAAGTGTGTGTTTTCATTTTCGCTCTCTAATGGAATGTATATAAATGTTTATGTCAGTGTCAAAAATTATTGATTCAAGTCAATTTTAACCCGTCGGATTTTTCTACTCAATTATGAGAACCAATCATAACACGAAATCACCAGAAAAAAGCCACATTTAAAAAAAGGGCCTTTTTTTAGTTTTTGTTAATATTCAATCAGTTATATTTAATCTCAGCGAATCTATCAGACTCAAACTATAAAGATTCTCATCAATGGTTCAAACCATTTTTGGTGTAATTATAGTCTAACTTTTTTGTTTTTTAAAGAATTATTAATTTTAACGCCCGCCAAAAGCGGATTTGAATTTAAGTCAATCAAGAGAAAGTTTTAGGCGATAATCTCTGATCCATTGGATATGGAAATCAACGCCTAATTATAAGAGATAAAATGCTCTGCTTAAAAAACTCAAAATGAACATAAAAAAATTACCCTTTCACCCATTTTTCATTATTACCTTACTTTTATTATGGCCTTTTGTCAGTTATGCCCTCCTTGATGATATACAAATTGGATT
>JAOZSV010000382.1 GCA_029939505.1 Thiotrichaceae bacterium
CCTAAAGATAAGTCGTCGTCGTCACTGAGTTCAGATTGAGTTTCGTCGTCGTCGCCTAATAGGTTTTCATCCGATTCGTCTAAATCAATGGAAAGTTCATCATCTAAACCCAAATCTAAACTATCGTCTGATTCAACCGATTCAACATCTGGGGAAGAGTCAACTGATTCTTCGTCTAAGTCAATGGAAAGTTCATCATCTAAACCCAAATCTAAACTATCGTCTGATTCAATCGATTCAACATCTGGGGAAGAATCAACCGATTCGTCTAAGTCAATGGAAAGATCATCATCTAAACCAAAATCTAAACTATTGTCTGATTCAACCGATTCAACATCTGGGGAAGAGTCAACCGATTCCTCTAAGTCAAAGGAAAGATCATCATCTAAACCAAAAGATAACTCATCAGATTCATCATCAATATTGAGCGTTTCATCAGCAGCATCAGTGGTGATTTCTTCTTCAATATTAAATTCTTCCAAGCCTTCCAATGTCGCTGTTGAGTCTTCAGCTTCATTTTCAGCGAGTGTTGCTGTAGTAACCGCCGCACCGACAACTGCTGCACCAACAACCGCCGCACCGACAACCGCACCAGTGCCACTCTGTGAAGTCTGTTCGGTGCTGATGTTTTCTCTAAGTGCTAAGGTTTTTTGCCATAAAGGTCCTTGCCCTTTGACGGAATCATGTAACAATTGAGCTTGTTTATCAAATTCGTCAATGTTATTTTCCGCTGCGTGAACTTCTAGTAATTGTAAGCGATATTCATTGTGAAGCGGATATTTTTGAATACCTTCTTCCAATATATCTTCAGCGAGGGCAAAGCTATTATTCTCCATATAGATTTTAAGGTTATCCTGCAATTCCTTATCAAAATGAGGATCAATCGCCTCTTCTTGAGTAATGCCGTCTTCTATCAAACCTCGAATTTCAGGTGAAAATTCATCATCTGATAATTCATCAGATATGATATCCCCAGTTTCATCTGGTTTTCCTTCTTCCTCTAAACGCGCAAGTTCTTCTTTAAGTTCTTCATCAGTCAGTTCTGTACCGTCTTTCCATTCAGCAGGTCCGGTTGCTTTAGATTTCCGTATTAAAAAGCCTGCAAGGAAGAATAACATGAGCGAACCGCCTCCAATACCACCAAGGGTCATCCAACTGCCTGGCACGTTTTTTTCTACCATTTTATGCACGGTATTGACGGAAAGTAAGATAGGAGTTAGGAAGGAGTCTTCTTTTTCTTCTTTTTCTTCTTTTTCTTCTTTAACCTTTATAAGGTTACTTTCATTACCCTCAGCCCTTTCATCACCCTCAGCCTTACCCTCAGCACTTCTTTCATTACCCTCAGCCCTTTCATCACCCTCAGCCTTACCCTCAGCACTTTCGACTCCCGTTTTGGAGGAAGTAGAAGTATTCGGTATTGTAAATGTTGGCGTTATTTTGATTTGAGGCTTATTTTCTGCCACCTGTAAATCGTCGGGGGCTTTATTTAAATTAGCGAGTTTTTCTTTTAGCTTCTGGTTTTCTCGCTCTAATTCAGCCATCCTTTCATTCTGCGGTTTTCCAGATTTAAGGAGTGCCAGTTGTTTTTCGAGTTTTTTGTTTTCAATCTCTCTTTGTTTCAGTTGGGTTTGTAATGTCGCCATTTTCTGGCTTTGAACTTGAAATTTGTTATTCAGTTTATCAAGCTCCTTTTTCATCTCCTTTTTCACTGCTTCAATAACGGTTTTCAGATCACCAGTTTGTGTCTTTTTTTCTTTAAGCGCCTTATTTTCACTCTGAAGACTGAGTACCTTTTCACGCAATTTTTTAAGTTGGGCATTTTCGCTTTGCGGCGTATTAACCACTCCGGCTTTTTCTGCAAGAGAATCGGTAGCGGCGAGTCTTAGTTTAGGTTCTGTTGCCTTTACTTTTGGCGATTGTTTGTTGCTGACACGGCTTCTTGGGGCTGTGGGGGTTCTCCTTGGTAATTCTTGTCTGGCGACATACGATGAGGTAGGCAACAATTTTTTTCCACCAGGAATGCGTAGTACCTTGCCTGCTTTTATCAAGTTTCTGTTTCTTCGGATAAAAGCACCTGGATTGGCATTGTAAATCCTGTTCATCTGTTGCTGTAAAGAGGTTCCCTTTGGGCGAGAGCGTAGAGCAATTTTCCATAAAGTATCATTTCTAGCAATAACATAAGAGCTGGTTTTACCTGTACTTCTTGTACTTCTTCTTTTTGTTCTTTGTTGACTTCTTTTGCTCCTTTTTTGAGTTCTTGCCTTCTTTATGACGCGCGGAGGCACGTATTTTGTGGAATATTTAGGCTTTTCATATCTTGGTTGAACGGAGGTACGAGTGGGTTCTTGACGGCTCAATGTTTTAATGCGGTTAGGCTTGTACAAAGGTGGATTGAGCAAAGCCGTATATTCACGCAAAATCCGTCCACCTGACCATTTGACTTCAACTAAAAAGTTGAGATAGGGTTCTTTGATAGGTCGTTGGCTGGTGATGTTAATAATGGCGCTGGTTTTATTGATGTTTTTTACAGTAAAGCGCATTTTCGTCAGTTCAAGAGAACGTTCTAGTCCAGCCCGATTGAAAGCTCTTGATGAGGCGAGTGCTACTCTGATAGTAGAACTACCCCCTTTAGGAATAGATAAAATATTTATTTTGGCTCTCAGGGGTTCATTAAGATTTGAACTGACCTGAATATGGCTCAATCCAAGCGCAAAAACCCCTTGTGCGAAGAGTGTGCCTATTAGGACAAGTGTAAAAGTGAGTTTGGACATTTTTTTGATCTCCTCTATTATTGGTTAATTTATTAATTATAACTGATGTTACGCACTATGTTTCCAAGATGTTTAAGAAATCCGATTTTTGAA
>JAOZSV010000383.1 GCA_029939505.1 Thiotrichaceae bacterium
CCAAGGCCAGAGATATTCTGTGGCACAATACCTCAATCCGATGATATTCTCTTGTTAGAGGTTTAAGATAATGTCTTTTGACACAAACCTCTGAGGTTTTGGAAACCTCAGAGGTTTTTCGTGATTAAAAAAGAACAGGGGAATGTCGGGTTACGTTTTTTTGCTGCGCAAAAAAAGCTAACCCCAACGGGGTGAAATGTGAATAGCCACCGATGAAATCGGTGGAATTTGGAAGCACCTTGCGTCACATCAGTTAGTTAGCCAATCCGATCCAACTTAAAATGATAATGAATAAACCGTTTAAAATCATTAACGATTTTGAGAGAATCCTTGAGCAAATCACGTTCTAACTTATTTAATTGACTTGGCTTAATGTAATTATCATACACTTCTCCCTCTTTCATTTTTTCCAGTTCAAATTGGAGACGCAGCGAAATCATAAAACCAAATGCTTCAATTAAATCCGTCGCAAAAGCCTTCTCAAAAATCCCTTTTTCAGTAAGATGTTTGATACGTTCAATCGTACCCAACTGAATAATTTTATGTTCCAATGCCAAACTGCGAACACCATGAACAAGTGGAAAAATGCCGCCTTTTTTTATATCCAATTGATTTGCATAAGATTTATCGACAATAAACGTCGCAAATAAACTCAATGGCGTTTCAAATGAAAGCGTTGGTTTAGCAAAATGAGAAAAGAAGGCTTGGTTATCTTGTAAACGTGCATACAGATACTTTCTTGCCTCATCAAGCAATGTGACTTCACCTGCCACCGCCTTTGCATCACAAAAAATCGCCAATTCCAAAGGCGATTTAAATTCAATCACCCACTGAAAAATCTGATCTTTAAATCCTTTTAAAAAACGGCACCAATTCTTATTATTCACCATAATTTTACCTGGACAAGTTGGATATCCAAAATCTATCAGCGTATCAGTCAACTCCTGAGTGATTTTGTCTAAATCCTGACAAACAAAACCATCCCGCAAAATAATAGCATTATCTTGATCCGTTTTCAGAATTTGCTCTCCTCGCCCCTCACTGCCCATCACAATGAAACAAGAATTTTCTAACAATGCTGGTGGTGCAATAAACGCATATAATTTTTTTAACACCTGTTGATTCAATTCCGTCATCCATTGCATTAAGTATTTGATTTTCATACCATTCGCATTAAACGCCTTAATCATATTCGTCATATTTTGACTCGCCATCTTCAATTGCGCTTTATTTTGAGCACGATCAATCTGCACCGCAACAAGACGGGTATGATTAGACAAATAACTCAACAAATCAATCTGCTCTAATACCCCAATAATTTCATGATCCTGCTCAATCAATAAATGTTTAATGGAATTGCGAAGCATAACCAACAGGGCATGAAGCAAAAAATCATCGCGCCCTAAACTAATGAGATCATAAGAAGCGATATGAGCAATGGGATTATCTATAGAATAACGTTGCAATACCACATAATCTCGAATATCTTTATCAGTGACAATGCCTTCTCCCCTTTCACCAAAATAAAGCTACTTTTCTGAAGCGTCATCATTTGTACTGCATCATAAACGGAAGACTCCGCTTCTGTACTGCATCATAAACGGAAGACTCCGCTTCAACAAAAACGGGGGCTTGCAGATAAATCTCTTTTATTTTCGCCACCATGAATGACGCTAATTCGGTATTATTGCGCTGTTCAATTAGGCTATTAAGACGTTTAGATAAATCTTGAGAATAAAATTTTTTTAAAGCATCATTACTTTGAATGAAATTCAAGAAAAGCGTTTTAGGCAAAACATAGCAAATCAACTCTTCTCGCACGACAAAATCGTTTTTACTGATTCCCTCTAACAATGACATCGCATCAAAAGAATCCTGAGAAACATAAACGGAAACCATTTCATCATCGCGGATTTCTTGCACAACCCCTTTAATAATAATATAAAGTGCATCTGGAGAAGTATCCTGTCGAATTAAATACTCCCCTTTTTTAAAGTAAGCAATATCCATTGCATCAACAACCGTTTTAAGCTCAGGCTCTTGTAATTTATCAAACGGTGGAATATGAGAAATAAAGTGTTCTAGGATGCTCATTTGTCTCTTATCTTTAATGTCTTATTAGAAAACTAAAATAATGCAATTGATTATACTAGCCTTGAAATCAATTTCAAGGCGGAGTAGTTACGATTTAAAATCGGTTTAACTGAACTTAAAAATACGGTAAGCATTTGAAATATAAACTAATATCACATAATAACCCTTTGATTTGTGAAAACAATTGGCGAAGATATTTTTTCTAAATTAGAAATTAATAATTAATAATTATTGAAACGATTATGAGAAGTCTTATTCGTTTATTTCGTCAATTCGTTGTACTTCGCGTGAAAATAGGGGAATGCACCCTGTTGAAGTTTTCCACCTATAGATGTTAAAATGAAAAAAATCATAATGTTAACCACACCAGTCAGGGCAGACTTATTCCTGCCCTTTGAATTCAAACGCTTAAAGTTATCGAATGTCAAATTGAGCGGTGCGGAGGTGAAAAAGTTGAGTTTGAGAGAATTGGAAGCCCTCGAACCTGTTAAGGAAAAGAAGGCAGAAGCGGAGAAGCAATTACTGGATTACCAAATTTGGAATCAAAATATGGTGACGTGTTAAAATTACAACTGATTAGTGTTGTGACGGTGGGATTTGAGCGCGTGGGAAACGGTGTTGAAGCCATAGCTGAATCCAAAACAGACGTTGCAAAGCTATCAAAAACCTCAGAGGTTTTGAAAACCTCTGAGGTTTAATTCACAAGAAAAGCGAGTGTTCACTATTCAAAAACCTCAGAGGTTTTGAAAACCTC
>JAOZSV010000036.1 GCA_029939505.1 Thiotrichaceae bacterium
ATTTTACAACACGAAATTATTTATTTCAAATACAGGGATTTTATTTCGTGACCATCAGTTACTTAATTATTTCGGGACAAGTCTAATGAAAACGGGGGCAGACTCTGCTTTCCAGGTTGTCATGGATGCAGACTTCGTAAATACCGATTGTTTTCAACACACGACTCCCATTAAAGTTCCCGCTCGAACATTTTTATCTCAGTTGGTTTAGTACAACGGATTAGCGAAATAAACGGATTTTTTCTAAATGATGAATGATGAATGATTAAATTCACAATTCATCATTAAGCAAAAATTTTCAGAGATTTTATTCAATTTTTCCGCTCAGAAACCGAGTTTTTTGAAAAAAAACTCAAACCTCGAATTCTAAATACCCGATTACTTATGAATGAATTGAATCATTCAGCATTAACCATCTCCCTTCGTTATAATACTCCAACGGCTGATACTCCGTCTTATAACTCATTTTATGACAATCTTTAATCCAATATCCCAAATAAAGCCACTTGAAATTTAAGCGTTTAACCTCTTCGATTTCCCATAAAATGCCATAAACCCCTAAACTACGCGCACGCTCATTAGGCTCAAAAAAAGTATAAACCGCCGATAACCCATTTTCAAGATAATCAACAACGGCTAAACTTAGCAACTGTTTTTTTAAGCGAAATTCATAAAAAACCGTTGTTGACCAACTGCTCGTCAAAAATTGCATATAATTCTCTACTGTCGGATTATCCATATTACCGCCCTTATGACGGGAAGCCTGATAACGACAATAAAGATTGAAATGTTCCTCTTCAAAGACGGGCGTGACTGCTTCAACCGTTAAATCCTGATTTTTTCGCCATACCCGCCGTTGGCTACGACGGGAGGCAAATAATTCTACTGGCAGACGCACCGCAAAACAGGCTTGACAGTCTTGACAAAAAGGACGATAAATTTGTTCACCGGTACGTCTAAAACCGTGCAGAACTAAATGATCATATAAGGAACCTTCTTTAGGAGAGAAAGGTTCTGCAAAAACGGTTTTTGCCCGGCGATTTGGCAAATAACTACATTCGTGAGGAGGTGTTATAATTGTATCAATAAAAATACGGTTATCAATCATTTTATTCTGTTTTATTCCTCGTTCCCAAATGGAATTTTGGAATGACTTCCACAACGCTCTGCGTTGCAGGACGCAGAGCGTCCTTGAATGAGTTCCCAAACAGAGTTTGGGAACTAGGAAACCTCTGAGGTTTTGGAAACCTCAGAGGTTTTTCGCGTGAAATGATTTTTCTGAACGTCTATAGCTAAAAAAAATGGTTAATAAAAATAGAGATTGGCATAGTCGCAAAACCTATTGGTACGACAATAGCAAATAATAATCCCAGTTTTTGAATAAATGGCGTATATTTTTTATGACGAATGCCCAGGGTTTGAAAAGCACTTTCAAAGCCATGTACTAAGTGGAAACCAAGAAATACCATCGCGATAAGGTATAAAATAGAAAACCACCATTCTTGTATAAAAACGACATGTACTAACCAGTACATATCTTTATAGTTGGTTCCTGCTGCCAGTGGAATTTCTGTATGAAATTTATATTGGAACCAAAAGTTATACAGGTGTATCACGAGAAAGATTAATATTATTGAGCCAGCAACGCCCATATTGCGTGAAAACCATGAGCTATTGGCATCAGGGCGATTGTAGGCATAGTTTTGTGGGCGAGTTTGTTGGTTATGGCGAGTGAGTTGCCAAGCAATATAGATATGCAATGCAAATCCCAAGACTAAAATGATTTCAGTTGCGCGAATAATGAGGGCGGTGGACATAAAATGCGCGTAGGCATTGAACGCAGCCCCACCATCTTCTTTAAATAATAATAAATTGCCTGTTAAATGTACCATTAAAAACGAGATTAAAAATAATCCCGTGAGTGACATAATGATTTTTTGCCCCAGGCTGCTAGTGAGTGTTTTCGTTAACCAGTTCATGTTTTAATTCAGATGAGATTTTTTGATTGGAGCCGTTACGATATTTCATGAAATATCCAATTTATTGTATTAAATACCCGTTGCAACTCTGTGGTGGCAGATATATACTTTGGATCGATGACAAAAACATTTTCATTTAGTTTGCCAAATTGCCAGATGGCTCCTGTTGTCACGATACCATAACAGATAGATGCACCCAGCAGAGAGGAGGCAACCATTTCAGATAAAGCCTGTGTCCATCCTTGAGCAAAGTCATCTCTTTTAGCTTCGATGACACAAAGCGAAGGTATTGCCATTGCGCCATATTTTGTTTTAGGTGCAATTAAATAATCAGGTTCTCCGACAAGCCCTTTTTCTTCATCTACATTATAAGATAGATGTGACCAAACTTTTAAGTTGTAATTTTCCGCCACTATCCCCAAAATAGGTCTGATAATTGCTTCGCAAACGGCAAATTTATTGATGTAGCTTGTATCATCCTTCAGGTTTTTTGTGATCATAGAAAGGAATACATCCAAAATGTCACGTTTTTTTTCAGAGATAAACGCTGTTCTATCCGCAACTTCAATATCAAATTTGGTTGCCACTTCTTCGACTGATTTAAATTTGCCGTAAGCCATACTAATGGTGAATGGTTTCGAGGTTTGAGTTTTTTTTCAAAAAACTCAAACCTCGAATGGTGAATGAAAAAAGTAACTTAATGTAAGTTATTGTTTTTTATAAATTTATGTTTCTCAGTGAATAAAAATGGGATCAACTTTTTGTTAAAGAATCCGATTTTTCATCACCCCAATACTAATCTACCTAATTAAGTTATTATGTACTGAATCATAAATTGTAACTATTCAGCCTTGAAATAAATTTCAAGGCTGAAAGCTAAAGTCTGCTAAAGCAGACTGAGTTATTTAGCTGGCTTTAGCCTGCTTTGGCTTTTAGCCTTGAAATTTATTTCAAGGCTAACAACAGCTAAGTAGTTGCCATAAATTTTCGGATTATTTTAAGAATGACAACGACACCTTATGATGTAGCAGAGCATCTCAGAACACCAGAAGAGTCAGCTGCCTATCTTGAAGCCTGTCTTGAAGAGGCCAATGGAGATGCCGCATTTATAGCAAAAGCTTTAGGCGATATTGCCAGGGCAAAAGGGTTGTCTCAAGTTGCATACGAGGCAGGTCTTTCACGAGAAAGTCTTGACAAAGCTTTGTCAGGCGAAAAGAACCCAAACTTTGATATCATCTTAAAAATTATGGGAGCACTTGGTCTTAAGTTTCATGCTGAAGTCGCCTGATTTATAATGAATTTAATTTTTCAGTCGTCCTAAAGAAATTGATTTTAAGGCTCAGTAGTCACATCAAAATGATTATTTACCAATTATCCACTTTTTTCATTAACCATTAACCATTAATCATTAACCATGAAATTACCCACTGAACCACAACTCACCTCTGAAATATTAGAAGGGGGTGTCAAATTATTTCTGTTCTGTTTTCCCAAGATATTGCCATTGGTATTAGTTGATGTGTTTTTATCTATTTTACTTCATCTTTACATGCCTCAATTAAATACCCTTGAATACACTGCCATCATAGCCACAATGATGGATACCTCGATCACTCTTTTTTTATACATGATGGCAGTGCTGATATTACATACTGCGATTTTTTATCGTCTTGGCGCGATCATTAATCAGTTTGATGGGGGTAATTTTGATGCGTTATTACAGGGCATAAGAAAATTATTGCCCATACTGTTGGCAACGGCTTTTTACACTTTTTTTGTGGGCATTGGTTTAATGATAGTGATTCCGGGAGTCATTTTGGCTGTCTCATTACGATTTTTTACACCACTGATTCTTTTTGAGGATGCGACAGTAATTGAGTCTTTGAAACGTAGTCACAAACTGGTGTGGAATAATTGGTTTCGTACAGCAATTGTTTTGGCAATACCTTTACTCTTTTCTATGTCTCTTGCTTTAATATTAAGTGGGGTTATTGAAGGATTGCTAGGGGCAAGTTTGACCAAAGAGCAAATCGAATTAGCGATGCAACTCACTTATCTGACTATAGATAGATTATTAACCCCATTTTTTTATGCGATCATATTGTTACAATATTATGATTTAAAACGGCGTAATAAACAGTCGATTCCGACTGATAAGTACTTTATAGCTTAATTGTTAATTGTTAACTGATATTACGCTGTTTCCAAATTCCACCATTATTTTGACTGACGCATTGAGTACAACTGATTGAGTACAACTGATTTTAGAATAAAACGGATTAAATCGACGATTTCAAAAAAACGTTCGCCTTGTCATCAATAATTCATCGCAAATAATTCATCGCATTAATGTTAAACAACGGAGGCTCTTGCAAAACTCGCTTTTTTAAGCATAGAAATCCGATTTTTTGAAAAAATCGGATTTCTTAAACATCGCATGGGATAGCTTTCGAGCATAGAAATCCGATTTTTTGAAAAAATCGGATTTCTTAAACATCGCATGGGATAGCTTTCGAGCATAGAAATCCGATTTTTTCAAAAAATCGGATTTCTTAAACATCGAAAAGAGTTTTGCAAGAGCCTCAACGCTTTTTTAAAATCCGTTTTATTCTAAAATCAGTTGTACTCAGTGCGTCAGTTAAATCACTCACAATTCAGAAATCACAACATGTTACTAAAACACACATTAATTTTATTGATAATTTTAAGTCTCACCGCTTGTGGTGGCGAAGACGACTCAAGTGATGGCAGTTCCAGCATCAGTGGACGCATTTTTGTCGCAAACAATACGGCAAGAGATGGCGATGTCAATGATGTCAACACATCAGAGCAATCTAATAATAACATTTACAACGCCCAACCTATTTCCAATCCTGTGATTTTAGGCGGTTATGTCAACCTGCCTGGAGAAGGACCAAGTGGACGTTTCAGAATGTTTGGTGATCAAGACGATTTTTTTGAAGTCGATTTACGCGCAGGGCAAATTATCGCCCTTTTTGTGGCTGATCAAAATCTGAGTAATAACGATTTGGACTTGGGTTTGCTGAAAATTAATTCAGATAGCACGACAACCATTATAGATGCTTCAGTTGGAGATGAAAAGACTGAAATGCTAATTGTGCCATCAGATGGGCAGTATATTATACAGGTGCAAGCCTATTTGGGCGCATCTAATTATGTTTTAAGCATTGGACAAGATATGACGATGACTTTTCATGGAATGCGTTTAAGTGATGATTATGTCCCTGGTGATGTGATTGTCCAATTTGCCTCCAACAAGTTGCAAACGCAAAGTGCCACCCTTGGAATACAAGGAACGATTGATCATGAACGGCGCAGGTTATTTAAGCTTGATCAGTCTAATCAAGCAACGATGAGCTTGGCTAACAAAATCAATTTTGACACACCAGAATTGCGTTTAAAATATAAAACATTAATTAAAATCAAAGAGTTACGCAGACGCAGTGATGTGATTGAAGCCAGCCCAAATTATAAGCTACGAACCTCACGAGTTCCTAACGATACGAGATATCCCTATCAATGGAACCATTCTTTAATCAAATTACCTCAAGCATGGGATACGACAATAGGCGATTCCTCCGTTATTGTTGCCGTTATTGATTCAGGCATTTTGCCTGACCACCCTGATTTACGCGGAAATATCATACAAGGCTATGATTTTATTAGTAATATTGAAATATCGTTAGATGAGGATGGTCTTGATCCCGATCCCACTGATGCAGATATTTCCTATCCAGGGGGAAGTTCATTTCACGGCAGTCACGTTGCTGGCACAATCGCCGCGATGAGCAATAACAATGAAGGCATTGCTGGCGTTGCTTGGCTCACAAAAATAATGCCCTTACGCGTGATTGGCAAAGGAGGCATTGGGATTGACTATGATATATCGCAGGCGATACGCTTTGCCGCTGGTTTACCCAATGACTCTCTCCTTCTCCCGACGCAAAGGGCAGATATTATCAATCTCAGTTTAGGAGGACCTTTTATTTCCAGCGGCTTTCAACAACTGATTAACGAAGTACGCAATGCAGGAATCATTGTTGTCTCCGCAGCGGGCAACGAAGATAGCGATATTCCATCTTATCCCGCTTCATTAAATGGGGTTGTTTCAGTCAGTGCCGTTGATATTAATCAGAAACGCGCCTCTTACTCCAACTTTGGTATTGATATTGATGTTGCTGCACCTGGTGGAGATAACACACCAGATATTAATGGCGATGGTATTCCCGATGGTATTATCAGCACCGTTGGCTATGAATCGGGCTATGAATCGGGTAAGCAAAAAATAGAATATACCTATCGCCCTTATGAAGGCACCTCAATGGCAGCGCCACATATTAGCGGCGTTGCCTCCTTAATGAAAGCCGTCAATCCCGATTTAACCCCACAAGGTTTTGATGCCCTATTAAGTCGTGGAAAAATCACAGATGATTTAGGGCTGCCAGGGCGAGACGACGATTTTGGTTATGGACTCATTAATGCACAAAAGGCAGTATTAGCGGCAATTGAACTGGGTGGCGGCATCGTTCCCCAACCTCTCCCCCAATTGATCGTCAGCCCCAGAGCCTTAAATTTTGGTTTAAATCGCACCAGCACCACAATCACACTCAGCAATGGCGGCGGCGGAGATTTACGGATAGAAAATATCAATGCCGACGGTGGCTTCTTATCATATCAGGGCAGCGGTTTAGGTGATTATCTGATTAGAGTTGATCGCAGCAGCCTAACAACAGGCACATTCACAAGCACTATTACTATCAAAAGCAATATCAATACAGTCAAAGTACCCGTGATATTACAAGTAGGCGATCCCAATATGACAGGCGATGCTGGCGTTCATTATGTTCTGCTCATTAATCCTAAGACGCTGGAAACAGTACAAGAAACCCGCGCCACAGTAAAAGACGGCGTTTATCATTTCAGCTTTAACGATATCGCCCATGGCACTTATATTATTACGGCGGGAAGTGATTTCAATAACGACGGCTTTATCTGCGATGCGGGCGAATCCTGCGGTGCCTTTATGACTTTAGATCGTCCAACATCTATTAATCTGCCGGGTTATCAGGCTGGGATTCATTTTAACACCAGTTTCAATATCAACTTTTTATCCAAAACGACAACAACAGTCGAAAAGCAAGACAAAAAGCAAGGTTATCGTCGCAAAAACAATCCGCTGGTTCACCGCGTTAAACCTTGAGTTAGAAAATGAAAAAATGTTCCCCGACATTTAGTACAACGGATTAGAGAATAAAACGGATGGATTCAAGGTGAAAGTTTCAGAAACATTTGATTACCCTAAATCCTCCTTTGATTTAATCCGTTTATTTCTAAAATCCGTTGTACTAAGGGGGATGCAGAGAAAATATTTGATAAAATCAATATTCCTAACCTTAGAAAAACCAGACAAAAAACAAGGTTATCGTCGCAAAAAAATCGGCTGGTTCATCGCTAGTACAACGGATTAGCGGAATAAACGGATTGATGATCATTAGTACAACGGATTAGAGAATAAAACGGATGGATTCAAGGTGAAAGTTTCAGAAACATTTGATTACCCTAAATCCTCCTTTGATTTAATCCGTTTATTTCTAAAATCCGTTGTACTAAGGGGGATGCAGAGAAAATATTTGATAAAATCAATATTCCTAACCTTAGAAAAACCAGACAAAAAACAAGGTTATCGTCGCAAAAAAATCGGCTGGTTCATCGCTAGTACAACGGATTAGCGGAATAAACGGATTGATGATCATTAGTACAACGGATTAGAGAATAAAACGGATGGATTCAAGGTGAAAGTTTCAGAAACATTTGATTACCCTAAATCCTCCTTTGATTTAATCCGTTTATTTCTAAAATCCGTTGTACTAAGGGGGATGCAGAGAAAATATTTGATAAAATCAATATTCCTAACCTTATAAAGACCAGATAAAAAGCAAGGTTATCGTCGCAAAAAAATCCGCTGGTTCACCGCGTCAAACCTTGAGTTAGAGAGATGAAAAAATGTTCCCTGACATTTAGTACAACGGATTAGAGAATAAAACGGATTGATGATCATTTTGGAAACGACTCAGAATCTTAAAAATGTGTAACGACTCAGGTAGTGCCTCATTAATGTAAGTACAACGGATTAGAGAATAAAACGGATGGATTCAAGGTGAAAGTTTCAGAAACATTTGATTACCCTAAATCCTCCTTTGATTTAATCCGTTTATTTCTAAAATCCGTTGTACTAAGGGGGATGCAGAGAAAATATCTGATAAAATCAATATTCCTAACCTTATAAATACCAGATAAAAAGCAAGGTTATTATCGCAAAAAAAAATCCGCTGGTTCACCGTGTCAATCCTTGAGTTAGAGAGATGAAAAAATCTCCTCCAACATTTGAATCAGAATTTGAGAATTTGAGAATTTTTAGAATAAAACTAAGTACAGCGAATTGACGAAATAATCGAATTTAAAAACATTTAGAAATCCGATTTTTTTTAAATCGGATTTCTGAGAGAGATTCGCTAATCCGTTATACTCACATTTTTCAAAAAAAGCAGAAAAATCAATAATTTATCTTAAATAATTCTGAAAATTCTCAAATTCTCAAATTCTGATTCAAAAGTGGCTAATTTGAATTAACAAAGTCTAATACCAAACCCCAATCAAAAAATCCGTTTATTCCGCTAATCCGTTGTACTAAGGGGGATGCGGAGAAAATCTCTGAGAAAATCAATATTGCTCACCTTATAAAGACCAGATAAAAAACAAGGTTATCGTCGCAAAAAAAAACGGCTGGATCACCGCGTCAATCCTTGAGTTAGAGAAAAATGTGTTGAAACTCAACACATACCTGTTGAAACTCAACACTTTTTTCTTATAGCTTATTGATTTATAAGAATAAAATTTTGAAAAAAGGGGTCATTTTGGGGCAAAAATGTGTTGAAACTCAACACATTTTCAGCTTATTTTTCAGAAAATTACCGACCTATTTATAAAATAACGTTATAAATCAATTAGATATGGAGTTTGGCACAGCTTATGCTAAGAATATAAGCAACTTTCACTTGACGAAAAAGTTGAATATTTTTTAAATCACTTTTTGTTTATTAATTAGGAGAATTATCATGTTTATGCAAAAACAACAAAAGGGTTTTACCCTTATCGAATTGATGATCGTTGTAGCGATCATTGGTATTTTGGCTGCGGTTGCTATCCCAGCTTACACTGACTACATGAAAAGATCGAAAGTCGCTGAAGCAATGGGTTTGCTGGCGGGTTTGAAGACACCAGCACAAGAATACATGGGTTCCAAAGGTATTAATGATCATGTTCCATTGGTTGTTTCACTCGGCGGTAAAACTGAAGGTAAGTATACCTCCATCATTGCGGTCGACGGGACAAACAAGCTGTGTTACAGCGCCATAATGAAGGATACCAGTATAAGTCCTACTGGTAAAGAAGCAGTGTCTCTTTGCTTTGACACAGCCACCACTAACTGGGGATGCAATGATCCAGCACCGGCTGCTGCGATAGATGGTAAATATTTGCCATCCAACTGTAGATAACAGTAAATCGGCTCGCATAAGTCGAATGGCGTGAGAAAAATAATACTGTTGTAATTATTTAACCGCTCCTTTTTTTAAGAGGAGCGGTTTTTTTTATTTCTAAAGAGTCACTTTGGAAAACTAATGAATAGAACATCTCAATTCATTTTCGGCGGTGCATTTTTTTTTATCCTGATATGCACTGTTTGGCTTTACTGGGGAGGATTATATGGAACATTTTTATTAGACGATTCCCCAAACCTTGAAGATTTATCAAGCGTTCAGAACATAAACGACATCAGTAAATTTGTGACGGAAGGTCTTTCCAGCCAACTTGGACGACCAATCTCACTGTTAAGTTTCGCTTTACAAGCCCATAATTGGCCTTCTAATCCCTGGGCTTTTAAATATGTCAACCTAATGATTCATTTGCTGAATGGTTGTTTAATCTTTTGGTTGATATTTTCCCTCACGCGCCTGATGAAATGGCCTGAAAGGCGTAGTCTATTACTGGCATTACTCACAGCCTCATTGTGGTTATGGCATCCGCTCCAAATTTCTACCGTGTTATACGTTATACAGCGTATGACTCAACTGTCAGCCCTCTTTACCTTAGCAGGGCTTTTAGTCTATTTGCAGGGTCGCCAACGCCTTGCACAAGGGCAACTTAAATCTGGTTTTTTTTGGGTTTCTATCGGTGTTGGTTTAGGCGGGATACTCGCAACGCTCAGTAAAGAAAATGGTATCTTGCTTGTTTTGTATATCCTTGTACTTGAAATCACCGTATTGCATACATTACCTAAACCCCGTTATTGGCGAGTTTGGTCTTGGGTTTTCCTTTACTTCCCCTTATTTTTACTGGCATTTCATTTTGCAGCCCATGTTGATAGTCTATTGCGGGCTTATGAAATACGCGATTTTACAATGGGAGAACGTTTGCTCACCCAAGCAAGGGTACTCTCAGATTATCTCACCAAAATACTATTCCCACGTCCACAAGCATTTAGCTTATTTCAGGACGATTTTCCCATTTCTCATCATTTATTAAAACCAGCAACAACGCTGATAGCTGTGAGTTTTATCGTTATCATGTTCATGGCAGCGATAGGTTTACGTCGAAAATATCCCCTATTTTCTTTAGGTGTTTTATGGTTTTTAGCTGGACATATTTTGGAATCAAGTTTCATTGGTTTAGTTATCGCTTTTGAACATCGTAATTATTTACCCAGTTTAGGCATATTGTTTGCGGTTATTTACAGTATTTTATGGCTATTTGACCAGATATTGACTTCTTATTTACGCAAAGCAGCTATTTTTTTCAGTGCATTATGGTTTAGTATTGCCCCAGCTATCACATACTCAGAAACGAATTTATGGGGTAAACCCTTTATACAGGCTGTGTTATGGGCAGAACAAAAACCATTGTCTCGCTATGCACAATCACACGCGGCGGCTTTTTTTTCCAGCAGAGGTGATTTCTCTCAAGTGGAAAAATACCATAGACACATGGTCAACGTTTTTCCTCAAGACGCGAGTCCTTATTTGCTGTGGTTAACGGGAGTCTGTATGGATGATAAAGTGATGTTACCCGATATTGAGAAAGTGGTACATCATTTAGAAACCAGCAAAATTGATATTGCAGTTGGAACGGCTTTAAATGTGATTGCTGGACGAGTTGCTGCCAATCAATGTGATCGCCTATCCTCTAAAACAATGCACAGGCTATTTAAAACTGTGCTGAAAAATCCAACCTGTTCATTTTATCAAGACGATATTTTTTTTATTTATGGCAAATTTTATGCGCGTCAAAAAAATTATGACATGGCTGTGCAAATGGCAGAAAAATCCGCGGCGGTTAATGATACAGCACAACTTAAAATGCAACGTCTTTCATGGTTAATCAAAGCGAATCGTTTTGAGGATGCCCTTTCTTATATCAAACAGATGCGTGAAGAATTCAATCCGATCTCGCGTCGTTTGTATGCAGAGCAATTGAATTTTTTTGAAAGTTTAGCAGCTGAGTTTAAAAAGAGATTTGATGAAATTAAGCAAAATAGGATTTTAATTGAACAGGATTAGTACAACGGATTTTAGAATAAAACGGATTAATTGTAAATGGTTTTAATAGTCTTAATAACTGATGTTACGCAAAGCTATTCTGTTCGAGCTTAGAAATCCGATTTTTTTAAAAATCGCTTAAACCTCTTGGAAACATAGTGCGTCACATCAGTTAATAAAGGAGTATATAGACGTTCAGAAAAATGTTTGGCTCCAAACCTCAGAGGTTTTGGAAACCTCTGAGGTTTTTCGTGAAATGATTTATCTGAACATCTATAGACTTGTGAAAGCTAATAACTCCTCACACCAATCCGTTTAATTCTAAAATCCGTTGTACTCAATTAAAAAAAACAATTAAATCAATCAGTTAAATAAAAACGCAATCCTGTTCAAAATCTTCTGGAGATTAACATGATTATTGATAAAACCAATTCATATACTCGCTTACAACTCACAATAGCCAGCCTTTTTTTTCTTGTATTGATAGGAACAGCCGGGATTTATTGGGCTGGATTACAAGGTACATTCCTGCTAGACGACTCCCATAATCTGGAAAATTTGGAACAGATTAATCAAAGTACCGACAAATGGACTGAAATCGTGCGATTTAGCACGGAGGGCATTTCAAGTCGGCTTGGGCGCCCTGTTTCACTCTTCACCTTTGCTTTACAAGCACATAATGCCAGTTTTGCTTGGTACTTAAAATATGTCAACTTAATGATTCATTTACTCAATGGATGTCTCATATTTTGGCTGCTCCTCTATATCACACGCATTATGGCTTTACCAGAAAAGCGTGCTTTATTGCTGGCATTATTCACCACTTCGCTTTGGCTATTACATCCTTTTCAAGTCTCAACGGTACTTTACGTCATACAACGTATGACAGAATTATCTGCCCTTTTTACCCTAGCAGCATTATTGATTTATGTCAGAAGTCGTTATCAATTTGCACAAGGGCGTTTAACACCAACGGCTTTTTGGATTTCGATTTCCATCGGGATTGGATTGGGCGGAATACTAGCAACGCTGAGTAAAGAAAATGGGGTATTACTCGTTTTATATGTCTTAGTCTTAGAAGCAACTGTTTTACGTTCTTTACCAAAACCACGCTATTGGCAAATGTGGAGTTGGGTATTTCTATATCTCCCGTTACTGGCACTCGCTTCCTATTTTATCTTGCATTTTGATAACTTATTGAAAGGGTATGAAATTCGCCATTTTACTCTCGGAGAACGTTTACTCACAGAAACACGCATACTCTCTGAATATCTCTTTAAAATCTTAATACCACGCCCACAATCTTACGGCTTATTCCATGATGATTTTAGCATTTCACATAGTTTATTAACGCCGATAACAACTCTGTTTGCAGTCGGATTTACTATGCTGATGTTCTTTGCAGGATTGTTTTGGCGTAAAAAATATCCCGTATTCGCATTAGCGGTTTTATGGTTTTTTGCGGGGCATATTTTAGAATCCAGCTTTATTGGATTGATGCTGTATTTTGAGCATCGCAATTACTTACCCATGCTAGGGATATTATTTGCGAGCGTTTATGCTATTCTTTGGATATTTGATCGTATGAAAGTGGCTTCCTTACGCAAAGCCGCTATTTCATTCACTGCTTTATATCTGCTCCTGTTTAGTCTAGTGACTTGGTTAGAAACGGATTTATGGAGCAAGCCTTTAGTGCAAACAATGGTTTGGGCGGAAGAACACCCCTATTCACGCATCGCCCAAGCACAAGCAGCAGCCGCTTCACTGAGTCTGGGTAATGAACAAAAAACGCTAGAGTATTATCGACACATGGTAACCGCTTTTCCAGAAGATTCAGGTCCTTATGCCATTTGGTTAGGCGCGACTTGTGTCAGTGCCAATATTCCACTACCAGATATGCAAAAGGTGATAGAGCGTTTTAAAATCAGTAAAGGGGACAGTGCCACTTTCAATTCTTTAAAATCCATATTGGATCTACAGGCTAAAAAACAATGTACGCATCTGAGTTCAAAAACAATCAACACGCTTCTTAAAACGGCAGTAGAAAGTTCAACGCTTGCCACAACTTACAAAGACGAATTCTATCATCTTTATGCGATTTTTTATGGTATCAAAGGGCAATACAATGATGCCATAGACATGGCTGATAAATCATTATCGTTAGCCCCTAATCGAAATCTACAATTTCAACGAATCCTGTGGTTACAAATGGAAGACAGATATGTAGAAGCATTGGAAGAAATTGCTAAAATACGAGCCAATTTGAATCTCTTTTCAGATGTCGTCTATCTTGAGGATTTAAAGCGGGGCGAAAGGATAATACGAGAGTTGATGGAGAGTACAACGAATTGACGAAATAAACGGATTTTTATCAACGAGGCTAACGTTTTCTTTGAAAAAATTTAGTCTCGTTACGATCTTCTCAAAAAGAACTCTATAACTCGATCATCAAGTTTTTCGTATTCTAACAATAACTACAAGGATTATATATAAGAAGGGATTAAAAACAGCAGTTCTAATAGTTTGTAACTATTTTATTTAACAGAGGATCTTGCAAAACTCTGAATACACGAAGTTTAAGAAATCCGATTTTTGAAAAAAATCGGATTTCTCAGCTCGAAACACACGAGGTTTAAGAAATCGGATTTTTGAAAAAAATCGGATTTCTCAGCTCGAAACACACGAAGTTTAAGAAATCCGATTTTTGAAAAAAATCGGATTTCTCAGCTCGAAACACACGAAGTTTAAGAAATCCGATTTTTGAAAAAAATCGGATTTCTAAATCTAAATTTATCTAAATTAAAAACGAGCATCACCTCGAACCAATCCTTTCTTATATACAATCCTTGTAGTTATTGGTTTTTTTGTAATCATTGCGGTAAAAAAGCAGAGAAAAACAGGGAACAGCTTCTGATGTAACAATCACTTGGATAGAAACTGCACATCTTTAAATAAAGTGAAAAGAATGAACACAGAATTTAACACTTATTTTCTAAGTGCTTTACATGACGCAAAAATTGCGGATATTAGAAAAAAATATCCCAGCCGCAAAGGTTTTTCTGTTCGTCAACACGTCGAAATTGAAAAGGGGCTAGAAACCGATGTGCTGGTAAAAAAGAAGGGGGCTAAAACCACGTTTTTTGAGATGATCACGCTCCCCGTGTTGCCGGATAAACAAGATAAAATAGAAAAATTGCGCCAAATAGCAAAGCGCAAGAATTATGATTTTCGCCTTATTGCTATTGCTAAACCTATCGAGCCGTCAATAGAAATTGAGTGGCTTAATGAAGCACTATTGGGTTATTTTGTTGAAAATCAACAAGATGCGATTGATTCAATGGCGAACAATGCGGTATATAAAGACTTAGAAACTGATATTCAATCTCTGAAAATAGCGGATGAAAATAGTTCCGCTTATGTCAATGGCAACGTTTCTGTGAATTTTAATTCAGGCGTTCATGCTGAAATAGGTGAAGAAGAAATGACTTCTCATCACTTTCCATTTCAAGGAAAATTATTACTCAATCTTCAAAAAAGAAAAATTGAAGAGGCAGAAGTTATAATAGATAGTTTTGTATAAAAACGGCAAAATGACAATCACACCTCAAATTAATTCAGCAAATTTAAGCATAATCTTACCCTGTCTCAATGAAGCCCAAAGTTTGCAGCCCGTTTTAACGCAGTTAAAAACGCATTACCCCGACGCTGAAATTATCGTCGTCGATGACGGCTCTACCGATGAATCGGCAGAAATTGCCGCGCAAGCGGGCGCAAAAGTCGTTCGCCACCCCTATAGCAAGGGCAATGGTGCTGCCATAAAAAGTGGAGTACGCGCCGCCAAAGGAGATTACTTAGTATTTATGGATGCTGATGGACAACATGATCCCAAAGATATTGAAAGGTTGTTAGCAGAATTGGCGCAGGGCTATGATATGATCGTCGGGGCGCGGGGCGCAAAGTCACAAGCCAGTTTTGGGCGATTCTGTGCAAATAGCTTTTATAACTGGTTCGCCGGTTGGATGGTGGGGCATCCCATTGCAGACTTAACTTCTGGCTTTCGCGCCGTGAGGGCAGATAAATTTAAAGAGTTTCTTTATCTACTCCCAAATGAGTTTTCCTATCCCACGACGATTACGATGGCTTTTTTCCGCGCCGGCTATAGTGTTGCTTACATTCCCATCGTAGCACATACACGTATTGGCAAAAGTCATATCAAACTTTTGCGCGACGGTGTGCGATTTTTACTGATTATTTTCAAAATCGGTACGCTGTACGCGCCCTTAAAATTATTTGGCGCGTTCAGTGTCGGATTTTTTACGATGGGATTGGGTTACTATACTTATACTTACACAATGGGTGGACGCTTTACCAATATGGGCGTTTTACTTTTTATCACCTCGGTTCTGATTTTTTTGATTGGTTTAGTATCCGAGCAAATTACTCAATTATTATATAGTCGAAAAGAATAATTTCTTGCCTGAAATTGATTTCAAGGGTGAGTAGTTACGTTTGATTTAACTATTTCTCGTTCTCCAACGTTTATGTTACGCCGTTTATTTTCAACGAGTACAAAATAGTTTAACCGCTCAACAGTCATTATTAAATGCTTTATGGGCGCAAGAATGGGGTAAACTTTTTTAGAGTTCCGAAAGTCTGGCTCCAAACATCTTTCTGAAAGTCTATTTTAAGTGTTTGAACGTGGCGACTACTGTTGTCCAAAAAACGCTTAAACCGTTTGTTGATAAGTGTTTTAGCGTGGCGACTACTGCTGTCCAAAAAACGCTTAAACCGTTTGTTGACAAATGTTTGAGCATGGCTAACTCACCTCAAAAAACGCTTAAACCGTTTATTGACAAGGGCTGGAGCATGACACCTAATAGATGTTGTGGCTGAAAATCATATACAATTATTGTCGTTAAATAACTAAACTAACGAGGTAAATTATGCCAGAAGCTGTACATTACGGAAAAGTCGAGTTAATCCCCGGTATCTTATGTGACGGATATATGCTAAATGATGGCACTGCGGTTATGAGTGAACGTGGCTGACTTGTTGGGAATGAAACATTCATCTTTACAGAACGTGGCAGTTACTGGTGTTCCAAAAACGCTGAAACCGTTTATTGATAATGGTTTAAGCGTGGCAGTTACTTTGGTAAAAGTGACAGCAAAAAATAGTCCACATAAGAGTAGAAAAATTGCGGTTTATGATAATCATATTTATTACGACACGAAGAAAGAGACAGAACGAGAGAAGTTTATTAGTCAACGGTATAGCTTGGTGCGTTTTCATCATCATACCGATTGGGAAACGCTGGTGAATGGAATCTGACAGGCTAAAATGGGAAGTGTTATTAAGTTGTACAATGTAGAACATCTATATCCTGAGAATGCAAAGAATCCATGTTTTATTTAACTATCCCACTATTCAAAAATGCAAAATAATGAATAAAAATAGTTGGTTTTTTGACAATCGGTTAAAGAAATCCGATTTTTAGAAAAAATCGGATTTCTAGGCTCAAAAACGAATAGTGGAATAGGTTCATTTAATTATTTTTCGTTCCCTTTGAGGCTAAAGTTTTTTCTTCAAAAAACTTAAACCTCGAATCGAATTCTATTTGGGAATGCCTTCCTTGATGCTCTGCATCAGACAAGTTGTACGACGCAGAGCGTCGATACATGCATTCCCAAACGGAGTTTGGGAACGAGAAAGAATGGGGTAAACTTTTTTAGAACGACAAATCAATGAGTTAGAAATCAGCATGATATGAGGTATTATCTTAATAACCTATTGATTTTTATGCTTATTAAAAAAAGAACTTCATATTAAAAACTCTTACAAGGTAAAAAAACTGCGGTATCAAGTATATACTTCGAGCAGTTTTTTGAAAAAATTGGTTTTTTAAATACCCGATTATTTATGCACAGGTATCTGTCGCGGTTTAAGTTGGCAGCCAGTTAAGGCAACTTGTGTTGTTAGCCTTAGAATTAAAGCTTTAGTTTGTGCCATCACGCAACATATTTTCCATCAACATATCATACCGTTTTGTTATCATTTCCCAATCATAACGTTCTAGTACATATTTTCTGCCCTGTTTTCCTAAATGGAGAAGAAGTGCAGGATTATCTAAAAGATCATTAACTTTGTTAGCCAAAGCCAGAGCATTTTTCTGTGGCACAATTAAACCGGTTTCATTGTCAGTTAAAATATCCTGCATGGCAGGTAAGTCTGTAGCAACAACAGCACATTCACATCCAAGCGCTTCTACTAATACTAAACCAAAACCTTCTCTATCACCATCAGAGGCAACTATAGACGGAAAAATGACTACCTTGGCTATTTGATAAAGTCTTGGTAGTTGGTGATTTTCCACTGCACCTAAAAATTTGATCTGTTTGTTTAAACCTAACTCAAGAACTTGTTGCTTAAGCTCGTATTCATCTAAACCATTACCTACAATAGTTAGATTTACACTAGGATGTTTTTTGACAATGGCTGGCAATGCTTCCAGAAGAAAGTGCAATCCCTTTTTCTCTACTAAACGACCTACAAATAGTAACGATTTTTCGCGCTGTACTGTTACTGGTGGAACAAACTGCGTATTTAAGTTTACTCCCATCGGAACCACTTGTATTTTATTGCCATCCACACCTAAAGAAATGGCCATATTTCGCATTGCTTGACTCACTACAGTTATTGCAGTTGTGCGAGATAAAACGAATTGTTTTAATTTTTTGAACAACCAACCTCGTAATGCGAATAAATCGCCGCCATGTGAGGTACAAAGTATGGCAGGAGGCTTTTTGACAAACCAGCAAGCAACTATAGCAATTAAACCTTGCGGCACTAGCCAATGGGCATGAATTATGTCAAAGGTTTCGCGACGCAATAATCGTACTAGCGCGAAAAATTCAGCGATGATAAACCATGGCAACAGTAAATAACGCCAACGGTTTTGTTTTAGATTGGCAAGAATGCCACCTTTATAAGCAAGCGTTTGATATTTGAGAAAAAAATAACGAAATCGTGTGACTTGGAGATTCCCTAATTTTTCTGTTAATGCCGCACCCTCTGTATGAGGTGCTAAGATATGAACAGTATTTTTCTGAGCGAGTCTTTGACTCAATTCATAGACAAAAGGGGGTTCATTATCGTTTTGCCAACGAGGAAATGTTGATGTGATGACGAGTATTTTTTTGTTCATAACTTGTGTTATTATTATCTTTTGTTTACAATATTGAGCATCTGTTTAATTTTTTAGGAGGACAAATATGTTGGTTAAGCACTACTTTCATAACTTATATTCCAATACTATGAACAAGGCTTATAACTTCGCATATAGCGAGATTATTAATAGCCTGTCAGAAGGTGGTGTCTGCTTGGACTGTGGAGCGAATCAAGGACAACATTTTGATTACTTGCAAAAACAAATTCAGTTGGAAAAGGAACAGTATTATGGCATAGAATGGAACAATGAATTTGTCATAAATGCTTGTAAAAAAGGTCTTCACATAAAACAAGGTAACCTCAATCAACCTCTGCCTTACGAAGACAATAAATTTCAATGCGTTTTTGCTTTATCTGTCCTTGAACATTTATTGAATGGGTGTCAGTGGCTCCGTGAGTCTAAGAGAATTTTACGACCAGGTGGACAGTTAGTCATTCTAACTCCCAATATAAGTACATTTTTTACAATAGCACTCCTCACAGTTGGTAAAATGCCTTCTAGTGGGCCACACCCTGATTCTAAACAACTCCTCATGAGTGAAGCACCGTTACAAGTAAGCGATATAGAGTCTCCTAGTGTGGAAGGTGATACACCTACCCATAGGCATATAGTCGTTTTTAGCTATAGGGCATTGAAAAAGTACCTAAAATTACTAGGTTTTGAAAATGTCAGAGGCTATGGTTTTGGTTTGTATCCATTTCCGAATTTTTCACAAACCTTACTGGAAAAAGTTGATCCTTACCATTGTCATCAAATGGTTTTTGTGGTAACGAAACCCCTTTCAGATAAGTGAACAAACTGCCAAATTCATTATCAATCATGCTTATTGGCTATGCCCAGGTTATATCTGGTTGTTAAAGAAAGAGCCAATACAAGATTGAATGAATTTGTAGGAGAAAAAAAGGTGTTAAAAGAAGTTTTATACAAAGTCTATAAAAATCCGTTAGGTTTATTGAAAAGAGCCATATTCAAAACGCTCATTGCGCCTTTTAAGTACCGTAAAGGCAATGATTACGATGCCCAAAAGTATTGGCACGATAGGTTTTCCAAGTATGGAAAGACACTGACAGCCTCTGGTGATGAAGGTTTATCGGAAGAAGAAAATCGCCGTGATTATGAACGCGCTGTCAATACGATGATGGCTGTTTTTCGCAAAGAAAAGATTGACTTTGAACAAACCCAAGCATTGGAAATTGGTTGTGGCACTGGCTTTTATACACAATTATTACATGATTTAAAAGTGAAAAGTTACACGGGGGCGGATATTACAGATATGTTGTTTCCAGAATTGAGACAGAAATTCCCAGACTATCATTTTATTCAAAAGGATGTGACAACAGAAGAAATCATAACACCCCCTTTTGATATCATCATAATGATTGATGTGATAGAACATATTGTCAGCAAAGAAAAATTAGCCTTTGCAATGGAAAATGTGCAAAGATGCTTGAAAAACAACGGTTTTTTCATTATTTCCCCCATTATGGAAATATCGAAAAAACATCTTTTTTATTTGCACTCATGGACAATAAAAGAGATTAAGGAAAACTTTCCTGATGAAGAATATACATTTCGGGAATTAATGCCTTTTAGACAGGATGCCCTTCTGGTTATCAAGAAGCTTTGAATTTAAGTTGATTTGATGGGCTGTTTTTTGAAGATATTTTTTCCGAGAATATACCCTACAATTATTCCGGAACTTAATTCTGTAAAAACAGTCCAAAGGCGAAACAACAAACTCAGAAAAATAGCCTGCTCTAATGGCATGACTTGTGATAAAACGAGACTAGAGACAGATTCTCTTACACCTATGCCAGCAGGTGCAAAGAGTGCAAAAAAGCCAACCGTTATACCTATCGTATTGGCTAAAATCATCCAAGCGATTATTTTTAGACTGAACTCATTTTGTGTCATAAAAGTAAAATAGAGTCCACTGAAAATACAACCTGCTAAAATCCAGATCATCATATAAGCCATTAACAAACTAAGATAGTGGCGTTGTGTTATCGTTTGCTTTATATTGAGTTTATTTTTTTTTAAATAGCTCATTAAATGATCAAACAACGTGATGAACAAAATCTGAATGTGCTTTCCCACCAATATGCTTAATACAGCAACACTCATCAGTCCATAAGCCCACGTCGTTTCTATTAAAAATCCAATGAGTATGGCACTCACAACCGCACTGGCATGTAGTAGTAACATTTGTTCTTGAATGGTTATGAGAAAGATGCCTTTAATGTCAATACCCAATTCTTTTAATTGAGTGCCACGAGCCACCATCCCCCAAACTTTGCCAGGCATATATTTACCAATACTCACAAATACCAGTTGCGAAAAACTTTGAAAGGGAGAAATGGAAACATTAGAAACCATTAATAGTAAATATTTCCATGTAAAACTAGACAAAATCCAGAAAACAATATGGACTAAAACTGTTAAAAGAAAAAAATGCCACGAAAAATAAAGTGGTTTTGAAACAAGAGTCGCTTGTTCAAGAAAATAATGCAGTAGAAAAACAAAACTGCTTATTAAAAAAATGATAAGCCAAAATTTCTTGACAAAATTAAAAATACTCGTTTTCATATTCAATGGTTCTGATATTGTAACTATTTGTTATTTAAAGTTTTTTTATTATAATGTTTATTGAGTACAACGGATTTGCGGATTAAACGGATTGATGAGGGGGACTTTTTCCATTCACTATGCAATCAAGTACAACCAACTCTTTTGAGAGAATGACTTTCTACTCGAAACTAATCAAAACAGCTCACAACCCATCCGTTCAATCCCTAATCCGTTGTACTACAGTACGATTTCAAGAAAGCTGATTTATCAAAAACTGTCCCATGAGACAATTATAAAGCTCATATGATTTATCTGACTGGAAACAATCGCTTCCAGCAGCGGATTCGCAGGTGTAGGCGCGTCATCGACAATCGCTTCTGGAGGAATGCGCGTCAGTAACCAACAACGTCAACTTAATAAGCACTTTTTCTGGGTAACACTCTCAAAATTTTAATCGTGTGAGTTTTAGAAACGAAAGTAAAACGGACGCGCCATTGCCCTACACGTAGTCGCCATTCATTTTTGTAACCCTTCAGCTTACGAATATCAACTTCAGAAGGATTTTTTGCCAGTTTATCAATGGCTCGTATGACAGCCTGTTGATCAAACTCGGGTAATTGAGTTAAGTCTTTTTCTGCCGCTGAGGTAATAAATATAAACCAAGACATGACTATTTACCTCGCAATCGTTGTTTCACTTCATCCCAAGACGAAATCTCATGCCGAGCCACTTCATCCCTTGCTTCTTGGACCAGACGTTCTTCTTCTTCAGAAATGATTTCATCTTCATCAGGTGCATTTGACAAGGCTTGTAAAACCGGATCTTTGTGGCTATGAACATACTTTAAAAACCATTGTACCGCAGGTAATTCACAATCAGGTAAGGTGTCAATCAGATGATATAATTCTACTTTAGTCGTCATATTTTTATCCCTTTCAAGACGGTTAAAAAAATAGCCCGCGTAATGCACGGGTAAAATGGCTTTCGTGTGCGGCGTGATACGAGATTCTATAGCGGGCGTTTCCTTATCATCCGCATAGACAATCCCGCAATTAAAACCTCGAACGCCATCATATCCGATAATTTATACTTTGGTACTGACGACACCAAATAACCAATTCAACGTATTCAACACCCTTGTTACATCAATCTCGAATGTGTCTGAAACCTGTTCTATCGTTTCAAATTTTCCATAAGACATATCAATCTCCTAGCATTCGGAAACGGCTTTTAAAATCCCAAAGCTGAAGCGTTTTCAAGGTTTAAGTTTTTCTTCAAAAAACTTAAACCTCGAACTCCGATTTTAATTCTTAATTCGCATAAGTATTCAAACTTATGTTTCAATACTGATAAATTAGAATGTAAATATTCCACACCAAATACTTTTTGAACTCCATCATATCCGATTATGTTTCAGTACTTACATGGCATATTGATAGAGGCTTCAACTTAAAACGCCTTTTATGATGGAAAAAATATCGGTTAAATCTTCTGGAAATCTAAAAGTATGGATATCCTTTACTAAACTTTTCATTTCTCTTTCCAATATAGCAAATCGCCAAACTTCTCCTATACTGATAGCACCATATAGCGTTTTTGGAAAATCATTTTCTTCATATTTATCAACGGCAATCATTTCAGCCGCTAATTGGTTAAAGCCCCTTTCTAAATCACCTTTTTTAGCTTCAATGACAATCATTTGTTGCTTGGAACGAAAAAAATAATCAATTAGCCCACTTAATTTTTCATCGACTTCAATAGAGTATTCGATATTTAATTTCGCATCGACTGTTTTTATAACAGCTTGTAATATTGGAGCAATCATTACTTCCCTTTTAGCTATTTCTGAATTGATAGAAATTTTGGGAATAATGGAATAGTATGAAGAACGTAAATTTTCAATCAATTCTTGATCTAATTCTGTACTTTTTTTGAGTTCGAGTTGTTTTGTTGAAAATGAATAACCCAGTTCAGCAACTATTTCCTCAGTCGAATTTTTCATTTCAAAATAATCGCTAAAAGTATATTTTCTTCCTTCTTTAAAAATTTTTTTAGTCATCGAGTTTTGTTAAACCTAAAGTTGCGAGTCAGTTTAAAGATATTTTTATTGGAATGAGGATTCAGTTAAATTTATGCGATTATTTTTTTCCATTATGTTTTACTTGATGATCAAGTTTTTAGTCTTCCAAGAATAACTACAAGGATTGTATATAAAAAGGGATTAAAACCGCTAACGACAAGGATTGTCTCAGCGAAGGGATTAAAACCGAGCGATCTAATTTTGTCTCCAACCTTGTAGTTATTGTTTGTGATTTTTAAATCCTTTCTTATATACAATCCTTGTAGTTATTATTTGGAGTAACGAGAAAACTTGAGCATCGAGTTTTAGTAACTACTCAGCTTTGAAATCAATTTCAAGGCTAACAGTTCAAGCAAGTTCAGCTAAAATTCTCAGTCAGTTTTCTTTCAGTCTGCTTTAGCAGACTATTCGAGGTTTGAGTTTTTTGAAAAAAACTCAAACCTCGAATGCTTTCAGCCTTGAAATTGATTTCAAGGCTTAGTACTCACATGTTTAATTGAATTTTGGATAAACTATAATGGTTTTTCAGATAAATAATAATCGATCATAGAAACCCAGTTTCTCAGAATTGATTTTTCTAAACATCTATCAGTTTATGATAACAAAAACCGTTTTTAAGGCTAAATTTTATTAATTGATGTGGGTATTTAGCCGCAACTTCCTTATGTTCAGAAAAATAATGATAGAGGCTAACGTTTTTTGATGTAAAACTTTTAGGCTGGAATCCTATTCAAAAGTTTTCAGATTGGCGAAGGTATTAATTAATAATAAATTAATATTAATATTTACAATAATGGTGATCCAATTATGAATTTACAAGGGCTTGGTAAGGGCATGATTTATGTTGCGTGGTTATTCGCACTAGGTTTGCTCACCCTGTTTTTTAATCACTTTCTTGAGAAACAACAAAATCCTAATCAAGTATTAACAACTCAATATCACAAAGATGGTAGTCGTGAAATACAATTAAAACGCAATCGCAATGGACATTATGTGGCAACAGGTACGATTAATGATCAGCCTGTTGTTTTTTTTCTGGATACAGGGGCAACAATGGTTTCTATTCCTGAAAAAATCGCACTTCGCCTTAACTTACAACGGGGCGCAAAGATGCGTGCTAGTACAGCTAATGGGGTGATTACAACTTATCGTACTCAACTTGATAAGATTGCTTTGGGAGAAATTGAATTGCAAAACGTGCGTGCCAGTATTAATCCGCATCATAACGCTGATGAAATTTTGTTAGGCATGAGCTTTCTCAAGGATTTAGAATTTACTCAACGTGGTGACATACTGACTTTGCGTCAATATCGTTGAGATTAGAATCAAGAAAAGTGGAACAATTTGGAGTCCAACACTTCCGCTTTTTAAACGTTTAAAACGTTTTTTAAATCAAATAGTTAAGAAATATTTTGAGGAAGTAATTTTCAGAAAATGCCCAAAGTTTTGGGCTTGAGAAAACATTAAAACTTATGGATAATCAACCTTTACCTGCTGATTTGACGGAAACTGTAGAATGTGCCTTGGCTGAAGATATTGGCACTGGCGATATTACTGCAAAATTGATTGCCCCAAATACACAGGCTAAGGCTCAAGTCATTAGCCGTGAGCAAGCGATTTTATGTGGAACAGCTTGGTTTGATGAAGTGTTTAGACAATTGGATAGCCAAGTAGAAATCACTTGGCTTGTTAGAGATAGTGAAATTCTTCGCCCCAATCAAGTTTTGTGCAATATGAATGGGCAAGCACGCGCTTTGCTGATAGGAGAACGTACTGCCCTTAACTTTTTACAATTTCTCTCAGGTACAGCAACTCAGGTGCAAAGCTACGTGAACGTGATTAGTGGCACAAATGCTTGTATATTAGATACACGCAAAACTTTACCTTGTTTGCGAACTGCCCAAAAGTACGCGGTGCGGTGCGGTGGGGGAACTAATCACCGTATGGGATTATATGATGCTTTTTTAATTAAAGAAAATCATATTGCGGCGGCGGGTGGTATCGCACAAGCTATTGTTGCCGCTCGGCATCATGCCGCTCATTTACCCGTAGAAGTTGAAGTGGAAACATTAGAACAAGTTAAGGATGCATTGACAGCGGAAGCAGATAGTTTATTGCTTGATAATTTTACCCTATCTCAATTGCGTGAAGCAGTTGCACTTGTGGAGGGTAAAGTGAAATTAGAAGCGTCTGGTGGGATCACAAAAGAAAGCATTCGTGCTATCGCTGAGACAGGAATCGATTTTATTTCAGTCGGTGCAATGACTAAAAATGTACAGGCGATAGATTTATCTATGCGAATGCAAACCGAATAGGAAGGGAAAGAAATGCTTATTGTTATGATTGCGTCTGAATGCGCCCCCGTTTCCAAAGTTGGCGGATTAGCTGATGTCGTTTATGGTTTAAGTAGGGAGTTAGAAATTCGGGGCAATGAGGTAGAAATTATTTTGCCTAAGTACGAATGTATGCGCTATGATCACATTTGGGGTTTAAAAATATTTTACCAAGATTTGTGGGTGCCTTGGGGTAATAGCGGTATTCTTTGCACCTTATGGGTTGGATTTGTGCATGGGCGAAAATGTGTTTTTATTGAACCGCATTCTAAAGAAAATTTCTTTAAACGGGAGCATTATTATGGTTTTCCTGATGATGCCATGCGATTTGCTTTTTTTAGCAAGGCTGCGCTGGAATATCTACTTAAAACAAATCGGCATCCCGATATTATCCATTGCCATGATTGGCAAACGGGGTTAGTTCCTGTTTTGCTCTATGAAATGTACAATCTTCAAGGCATGCATCATTCCCGTGTTTGTTATACGATTCATAATTTTAAGTATCAGGGCGTAACGGGAACGGATGTTTTGTCTGCAACCAAATTGGATCGAACTGAATATTATCACCATCATGATCGCCTTAAAGATAATACCCATCCCACTGCTTTAAATTTTATGAAAGGCGGTATTGTTTATTCAAACTATGTCACAACCGTTTCTCAAAAACATGCTTGGGAAGCACTTCATACCGATCAAGGATATGGCTTGGGTGATACCTTACATAAACATAAAAATAAATTTCGTGGCATTCTCAATGGCTTAGATTATGAAGTTTGGAATCCTGAAATTGATCCGCTTATTCCGCATCACTATACTGCTGCGACTTTGGATAAAAAATATGGTAATAAAGAAGTTTTGCGAGATAAGTTATTGTTAAATAAGGAATTTAAGCCAATTATTGCTTATATCGGTCGTTTGGATACACAAAAAGGGGTTCACCTTATTCGGCATGGGATTTTTTACGCATTGCAAAATGAGGCTCAATTTGTCTTATTAGGTTCAAGCCCTGAAAGAAGTATTAATAACGATTTTTTTAAACTCAAATATGAATTGAATGATAATGAAGATTGTCATTTGGAGATTGGTTTTGACGAAGAGTTGGCTCATCTCATTTATGCCGGGGCGGATATGATTATTATGCCCAGCATGTATGAACCCTGTGGATTGACACAATTGATTGCGTTGAGATACGGTACGGTACCTATTGTGCGAAAAACCGGTGGGCTTGCCGATACGATTTTTGATCGAGATTATTCTTCCAAGCCATTTACAGCACGTAATGGCTATGCTTTCCATGAAGCCGATTTCACGGGTATTGAATCTGCAATGCGTCGTGCCATTGGGTTGTGGCATTCTTATCCTGAGCAATTCCGCCAACTGATTTTACAGGGTATGCAATACAATTATTCATGGCATCGTTCGGGTGAATATTATTTGGAGAGTTATGAAGGAATTCGTTTGTAAGGAATGAGAATAGGTGCCGAAACTTTAAAGCCAAACCTGACCCGTTTTTAAAACCTGTCAGGTTTAATTACTGATGTGACGCAAGGTGCTTCCAAATTCTGCCAAATTCCACCGATGAAATCGGTGGAATTTAGAAGCACCCTGCGTCACATCAGTTAGTTATTCAACTGATGTGACGTACTATGTTTCCAAGATGTTTAAGAAATCCGATTTTTGAAAAAAAATCGGATTTTTAAGCTCGAATAGAATAGCTTTGCGTCACATCAGTTATTTAGTATTCATTAACATAATCTTGGAATGATTCAAATGTTACAACTGTGGATTAAGAGTTTTCACATTATTTCTGTCGTAACATGGTTTGCGGGGTTATTTTATCTGCCGCGCCTGTTTATCTATCACGCGATGAGTGATGACGCTATTAGTAATGACAGGTTTAAAGTCATGGAGCGTAAATTATACTATGGTATTACAACTCCCAGTGCGATTGTCGCTGTTGGTTTGGGGATATGGTTATTAGTAGGTTATTGGTGGGATGCTTTTTTAGGTGTAACTGGTATGGGTTGGTTATATACCAAAATCATATTGGTTGTGATTTTGATAGCCTATCATTTTTATTGTGGCAAATTTTTAAAGGATTTTAAACATGATCGCAATCGCCATAGTCATGTTTTTTATCGTTGGTTTAATGAGTTTCCTGTATTGATTTTAATTTTGGCAACAATTTTAGTGGAGCTTAAACCGTTTTAAGGCTTCGATCACGAAAGTTTGGCTGCAAACCTCTGAGGTTTTGGAAACCTCAGAGGTTTTTCATGGCGGGTGTGGCTGCAAACCTCAGAGGTTTTTCGTGGTTGCAAACCTCTGAGGTTTTGGAAACCTCAGAGGTTTTTCGTGGCGGGTTTTTCGTGGCTGCAAACCTCTGAGGTTTTGGAAACCTCAGAGGTTTTTCGTGGCGGGTTTTTCGTGGCTGCAAACCTCTGAGGTTTTGGAAACCTCAGAGGTTTTTC
>JAOZSV010000189.1 GCA_029939505.1 Thiotrichaceae bacterium
TTTCGATTGAATTAACGCCAGTCACGGAAACTCAGTATCAAGGCCATTTTGAAATAACCGAAAAGACGCTTTCTGGTACCGCTTACGCCGTTTTTTCGGCCAGGGATTTGGCGGGAAATCGCGGAACAGATATCGAAGCTGGAGCTTTGATCAAGATTGACAGTCAAGGGCCTATCGTGACCCAACTCACGATATCTCCAGCGGAACCGATTCGCAACGATCAAAGCAATCCAGTCACGGTGCAAGTTTCGATTGAACTGGATGAAGCGTTGCCAACCGACAATATGCCTGAACTGTCTTTCCGTCTTTCCGGTCCCAATCGTCTGCCACAAGCCATTACACCTTTGACCCAAACGAGCGAACTCATTTGGAGTGCAAGCTTTAGCTTGCCAGCGGATGCGGGTTTGAATGAAACAGAGAATCTGCAATTTGGTTTCCGTGCGGAAGATGACTTACAGAATGTCGGCACCCAAATTCAAGGTGATAACCACTTCCAAATCTATCAAGGCGAGTTACCCTCGCTTTTGGTACCGCTCGGCTTGGTCGGTGTTGCCCTTCCTGAAGGGCGGGTCCAGTTAAGTTGGAAAGCCGTTTTAGAGGCTACCGATTATCAACTGTTCCGACAAGCACCCGGAGAAAGTGATTTATCAATTTATCAACGTAGTGGGGGTGCGTTAGAGTTGACAGATACCACAACCCAAGAGGGTTTATACCACTATGCCGTTGCCAGCGTCCGCACCGCCAATACTCAAGAAGCAATCAGCGTTTATGGAAATATCGTCGAAGTGACCGCTGATTCTGTCGCGCCTGACGCGCCGACCCATTTCCAACTGACACTGGTGGGTGCGGGTATTCGCGCTACTTGGAATGCGCCCACTGGTAATGAAGCACTGACTTATCGCTTATATCGTGCTGCGGATGAAATGGGTTCCGGCTTGACACTAATAAAGGCGGGAATGACAGAACTAACTGCCATAGATAACGCGCCTTCTGAAACAGAACATTATTATGCCGTTATTGCCATAGATACCGCTGGCAATGTCTCTCCCGCATCGAATTCGGCTTATTTAAACTTTGACTTATTACCCGTGGCGACTTTAGAGGTTCTCCAAGACGGTGAAAATAAGCCCGTCGTGAGTTGGAGCCATTCAGCCTCTGATTTAAGCGGGTTTGATCTCTATTTCGGACCAGAAACAGAACGTGTCAAAGTCAATGACAGTCCATTGCTGAAGACGACCTATAGTGATACTGGTTATCAGTTCCAAGAACGTGTTTACACCGTGGTGGCGATAGACAACCAAGGGGTCGAAAGTCTAGGCCGCACCGTCGTCTTACCCCAATTGACGGCCCAATTATCTGACACACCGATTATGAGGGCGCAATTTAATACTCTCGAATACCAAGTCACGAACCATTCGTCCCAGACGGTAACGGGAATTCAGATACAAACGCAACTGGGTAACCACAGTTCTCGCTCAGCAACGTTTGCCATATTGGCTGGGGAAAGGGTCGATATACCAGTAATGGTAGGGGGTTATGCGGACTTAGCGGATTTGAGCCAACAGGTTACCACGTTAGTTATCCGTCCGAACACTGGCGAAGTGGCTCGTTTGATTCGCCAGAGTGAGGCAAAAGTGATGGACGGTAGCAGCCTCGTGGTCAGTCTGCAATCTCAACAATTAACCCGTGGTGGTGTGGGCAAAGTGAAATTCACCGTGGAGAATACGAGTGCCGTTGAAATAGAACTCAAAACCGCCACTGGAGCGAACCAAGCGTCGGATGAAATCACCTTTTTGCTTAAAGATAAAGATGAAAATGTGCTGACCGTTCAAGCATTTAAGCAAATAGTCGGTGAGCATGTCATCACTTTGTCCAATGGCAAAACGGTTGCCCGGATTCCAGCAGGTGGACGGTTTGAATCGGATTGGACTGAAATATCCGTTCCGGCGACTGCCCCCACCGAGGTCAAGCTGCAACTCAATATTGACCAAATCCATTACCATTTAGGTAAGGAAGATGCCATCAGTCTGGCCGGGCTAGAACGTTTCCAAACGATTTCCTTGGTAGATACCGCCTATTATGGTCAACTCACCGACCTCACCCCAGCGACTTCTTATGGAAAAGAACCTATCGTTATCAGCGGTCAGGCTATCGACCGAACCACGACCCAGGTTCTGCCGCTGGTGCCATTACAATTGGTCATCAGTCACCAAGGCTTTGAACGACGGTATGAGGTTTATACCGATGACCGTGGTGCTTTTTCTTACTCCTTTACGCCGTTAGCCAGAGAATCTGGATATTATCAAGTGTCGGTGGTTCACCCCGATTTAACCGAACGACCCGAACAAGGCCAGTTTGTGATTCAACGAATTGCCCTACAAGGTGGCGGTGATTACACGGTAGATTTACGCATTCCGTTCAATTATGAACAACGCATTGAAGTGCCGATCCTCGTTGGGGAAGCGACCGAAGAACATAATATTCACCTCGTTTACGAAGCCCTTGATCAAACTTTAGGGGAATTACCCGCAGGTATTGAAGTCACACTAGGCAATGCTTTGCCCGTCTTAACGGCCAACGAAAAAGCGCAACTGAACTTCTTAGTCACCGCTGATAACACGGCTGAACCCACCGGCACTTTGGTGTTAAAGGTCATGAGTGATGAGCATGGTAACACCCCAATTGGTTCAATCTTGGTGAATTACCAGTTCTCCGAAGCCCTACCTGCCTTATTCTACTCCCCCAGCTTTGTCGAAACCGGGGTGGGTTTAGATGACAGCGTAAATGAAAAAATCACCTTAGAAAACAAAGGTTTAGTCGCACTAACGGGGCTTCAGGTTCAATTACTGAAATCTGATGGTAGCCCAGCCCCATCGTGGATTTATCTCACTACCCCAGCCTCAATAGGTACGTTAGCTGTCGGTGAAACCAGTGAAGTTCATCTCATGGCCTCACCAAACACACAAGTCAGTGAAGGACTCTACGAGTTAATATTGCGGGTCAGCAGCGACAACCATCCCACGAGGGACATCAACATTTTTGTCGCGGTCACTCAATCAGGAATCGGGAATATCTTATTTAAGCTTGAGGACATTTACACCTCGACTTTGGACGAAGAAGGGCATGTCATTGAAGGCTTGGCCGGAGCCAAAGTACGTGTCCAAAACGAGAAGGTGCTCACCGTTGATGAAACCCTAACCAGCGATGACAGCGGCGAAGCCCTATTTGAGAGTCTCCCCGCAGGCCGTTATAAGTTCAAAGCCACTGCCTCGAATCATCAAGAAGTCATTGGCCGCTTTTGGATTAAACCTGGCATCACCGTATCCGAACGCGTGTTCTTGGATTACAATCTGGTGACGGTGGAATGGTCTGTCATCGAAATCACAGTAGAAGATCGCTACGAAATCAACCTAGAAGCCACTTATGAAACCAATGTACCCGCCGCCGTGGTGGTAGTGGAACCACTGGCAATCAATTTACCGAAAATGGCCCCAGGTGAAGTGTATTATGGTGAATTCACCGCGACTAATCATGGCTTAATTCGTGCCGATCAGATGGTTTTCAAATTACCCTCAGATGACCAATACTTTAAGTATGAATGGTTAGGCGATTTGCCAGACAGTTTAGCCGCACACCAACAGATAACGATCCCTTATCGAATCACCGCATTAACCACTTTGGTTCAAAATGGTGAAGACACAGGCGGTGGTTGTTGGAGCTATAGTCGAACCGCCGTTGTTTCTTATGACTATGACTGCGCCAATGGCAGTACAAGTTCTGGTTCTCAAATCCTCACGTTCCACTATAATAGCGGATGTTCTGGTGGTGGCGGCAGTGGCAGCAGCGTTGGCAGCGGCGGTGGTGGCTTCGGTGGCTACGGCGGTGGTGGCGGCTATGGTGGCGGTGGTAGTGGTGGTTATAGTGCCGGATCGACCCCTCTTGGAGGAGATGACGGTTGTCGACCAAATCCTGATGGGGGCTGCGATGACTGTTGTGAAGGCAAGTCCTCCACCCAGACTGAGGATGGTCAGCAGCCGGTTGGTAGTTTGGTAGACACTCTACAAACCGAATTTCATGATGATACCCGTGATTTATTCGTCAAAGTGCCTGGTGGTGTCATTGCGGTTGAACGTCAGTTTTATGAGAATGCTTGGCATTGGACACCGCTTGAGAGTCACTTACGTTTCAATTGGAATGCGTTGGGTAACTATATTGAGTCAATAGAAAAAGAGGGTTTCACTTACTCGTTATCGGTTAAGCCATCTGAGTCATCCGAAAACGCCGTTTACGTCAGGGGGACTGCTAAAATCCTTCGATTGAACTCAAACGGCTTTAGATGGCAGAACCGACGGGGTGTCTGGAAAGAATACGACGAAAACGGATATTTGCTCGCTTTTGGCACACGCCTTGGAGTCGTTGGGAAATTGTTATATGAAAACAATGAACCTAATGGTTTACCTCTTGGAATGGCCGATCGCCAAGAAATGCAGGTAATTTGGTTTGAATACGTTGAGAAGCAAATTTCGGTGGTACGTGATTTAGAAAACCACCAAGTGGAGTATAGCTATACTGGTGGTCATCTGACTGGCGTTAGGGATGTGCTTGGACAACAGACAACATATCATTATGACACCCAAGGTTATTTGGTGAAAAAAGTCAATGCTGCCGGTAATCTCAGGCAAATTGAGTACAATGACTATGATCGTCCGATATCCGTCATCGATGAAAAGGGTGAAGGTTTCTTTTTTGAATATGATTATGATGCCAGCAAAAAGGAGTATTATACACGTATTACGAGTTCATCTGGGAAAATCAAAGAAGTTTGGTCTGACAAAGAAGGGAAAACCAAGCGTGTTGATATCAATGGCAGAACGGTTAAAACGATAAAAGAAGATGGGCGTGATTTGCTGATAACGGATGAAAAAGGCAATGTGACCCGCAAAAACTATGATGAATGGGATAATCTGATTCAGATCGTTTACCCAGATTTAAGCACCGAATTTTATGAGTATGAACATCGTTTTAACCGTCGGACTCGCTTTGTGGATCGCCGTGGCCATGTAACAACTTACCAATATGATGACTTTGGTAATTTGTTGCAGAAAAAGGAAGCTGTAGATACACCGGCAGAGAAAATGACAACGTTTGCCTATAATGATCAACATCAATTGGTGGCAATGACTCTTCATGGCGATGCCAATACCGAGGAAACGATAACCACTTGGACCTATGACAGCGATGGCAATCTAGCTTCAATCACTGACCCCGAGGGTCATACCACCGAATTTTTGCGGTATGATTACCTTGGTAATTTCTTAGAAAAGAAAGATGAAAGGGGGTTTATTTGGCGTTATAGTTATGATGCCTTGGGCAGAAAGCTGTCTGAAACGACCCCCTTGAATCAGACAACCACGTATGAGTATGACGGTGCCAATAATTTGACGGCCATAGTCGATGTGGCCCAAAATCGTTCTGAGTTTGTTTATAACTCACATAATCAATTAATCAAAGGCATTGATTCCTTGGGGAATGAAAATCAGATTGTTCATAATTCTGATCAATTGCCGATCCAAGTGATTGATGAGGAGGGAAAGAGCCGCTTTACGGAATATGATAGTGAGGGGCGTTTGATTCGTTCTATAGATGGTGCTGGCAATGAAATTGTGCGTCATTACGATGAGACCTTAGCCAGTGAGGCAAGTTCTGACTTACCGGTGAGGATTGAGTATCCCACCTACAACCAGCGTCGATATTATGACAAGTTGCAACGATTAATCCAAACAACGGATGTGGTTGATGAGAATATCAGTTATTCTGTTCGTTATGAGTACGATGTTGCCACTAATCTCATCGCTCAAATTGACCCTGAAAGGAAGACAACAAATTTTGAGTATGATGCCTTAAACCGGCTGGTAAAAACCAGAGACGCGCTGGGTGGCGTGACTGAGTCTAGTTATGATGATCGTGATAATCTTATTGCCCTTAAAGACGCGAATTTGGGTGTCACTCGTTTTGAATATGATAGAAACGATAATCTTCTCAAAGTCATTCGCCCGATGGGGCAAGTGACGCAATATGAATATGATGCGGCTAATAATCAAACGGCTCGGTTTTCTCCTTCTGGGCAAAAAGTCGCTTATCAATATGATGCACTGAATCGTTTGACGCAAGTTTCTTATTATGCGGCGAGTGATCATAGCAATCCGGTGAAAACGGTTCAATTTACTTATGGTGCGGTGGGTAATCTTAAGTCTTATGATGATGGCACGACTTCGGCGACTTATACTTATGATGTTTTGGGAAGACAACTGAACGAATCAGTCAACTATGGGCCGTTCACGTTGAGCTATACTTATGAGTATTACGCCAATGGTTTGAAGAAGTCCTTCACTGGGCCAGATAGTGTTAAAGTGACGTATTCGTATGATGACAATAATCGTCTGAGTACAATTGACATTCCTAATGCTGGACGGGTGACTTACAACCGGTATCAATGGAACAATCCGGCCAAAATCACCTTGCCCGGTGGCAGTCAAATTGATCTGACTTATGATCCGTTGATGCGTTTGCAGTCTCAGGTGGTTAAGGATCCCGCGCAAAATGTCCTTATAGATTATGAATATGAATTATCGCCAGCGGGTCAGATCATGAAAAAGATCACAGAACATGGCGAATACACTTATCAGTATGATGACTTATACCGCTTGATGGAAGTGACCAATCCCGTTCTGGATGATGAGAGTTATAGCTATGATTTGCTTGGGAATCGGTTGACGGCTATAGGTGTGTCGGGTAGTGGGAGCTATGATGCTAATAATGCCATGCTAACTTATGGTCAGGCCACATTTGAGTATGATGCAAATGGCAACTTGGTTAAAAAGACCATTGGCACACAAGTGATTCGGTATGAGTATAATATTGAAGATCGTTTAGTCGCTGTGGAAGAGGGCAATGGCAACTCCATAGCTTCGTACTATTATGATCCATTTGGTCGTCGTTTGTTCAAAGAAGTTGAGGGTATTAGAACTTACTTTCTGTATACCGACGAAGGACTCATTGGAGAATACGATGAAAGTGGTATAGAAATCAAGGGTTATGGTTATCGTCCAGATTCTATGTGGACAACTGATCCATTATTTCAGAAAACGGATGGCAGTTATTACTGGTATCAGAATGACCACTTGGGAACGCCGCATAAATTAGTTAATAGCCAAGAGTTAACTGTTTGGGAGGCCGTTTATGAGGCTTTTGGAGAGACGCGGGTTGATGTGGCGTTGGTGGAGAACCATTTGCGGTTTGCGGGACAGTATTTTGACGAAGAAACGGGGCTACATTATAACTATTTCAGGGATTATGACCCGAGTACGGGAAGGTATGTGAAATCTGACCCCATTGGACTAAGGAGCAGTACCAATACGTACACATACGTTGAGAACAATCCCCTAATGTATGTTGATCCGCTTGGGCTTGCTCGAGGTCGTGGAGAGCGTGGGGCATCTGGTGGATCTGGTGGACAAAATTCCAACAATCCGGGTAAGAAGTGTAGAGAATTTAAACCACCACGGCGTAATCAGGTTGAATGCCAGCACCATGTAACTGGAAAATGGAGTACGCATCCAAGACCAAATGACATGCCATTCCCCGGTGATAACTCTTCGCAATCAACTATGTGTCCAACAAATGATTGTCCAGAACAGCTTGTTGCGATCACGGTAAGTGTTGGAGTGGTATCTTATGTGATTTATAAGTTTTTGAAGACTTGCGGGTGTACTCTAGTGGCTGGACCGGCAGGAGGTTTGTTCTGTGCTGTAACACCCTTCTAAAAAAACTGGTTTATGTCTTTAAATAGCCATAGACTGTTATCGTTGAATTTACAACAAAGTTGGTGCGTTCTGATGGATGAAAAGAAATTTAATCAAGTTCATGAAATCTACGAGAAAGGGGATTATAGAACATCCTTTCAGCTCTTTTTACAGGGCGCAGAAGATGGTAATATTGATGCGATGACTCGTATAGCGATTATGTATACCTGTGGCGAAGGCGTAATTTGCGATTACGATAAATCTATAGAGTGGGAAAAAAAGGCAATTGCCTGCGGATATACTTCCGCATTGCTCAATCTTGGAATTACTTATCGCATTAAGGGCGATATAAAACTATCTAGGTATTGGTTTGAAAAATCACTTGATTCTGGTGATGGTGAAGCGGCTCTTCAACTTGCAAAGCTTTACATGGTCAGCGACAAAGAAATTGACCGGATCAGAGCCTACCTTAACATTGCAATAAATAGTGAATGTATGTGTGAAGCCTCTATTGAAGAAGCTAAGCAATTACTATTGGATTTGGATTAAACCCTAACTGCGCGGGAACCGGCTTGCAACCGGTTCCCAAATATTTTGATTTGTTCACTGTCATCCGAAAACATTGTGGATGGGGTTACAAACTGAGGTGTTAAATCTAACAAGCGTGGATAGATTGTGTAGGGTGGGTGGAGCGACAGCGAAACCCACCATTCCCTTTCCCTGCTAGCATATTGGACAGAAGGCCAAATTCTTGATAAGGCTGGGAGATAACGTGGTATGATAATTTACGGTCATACTCTGATGGCACGATGTCGGCAACTTATACTTACGATGCTTTAGGGAGACAATTGAGCAAAACGGTAGATTATGGGCCATTTAGCTTGAGTTACGCCTACGAATATTATGCTAACGGTTTGAAAAAGTCTTTCACTGACCCGTCAGACGTTAAAATAACCTATTCGTATGATGATAATAATCGGTTGAGTGCCATTGACATTCCTGATGTAGGGCAAGTGACTTATAACCAATATCACTGGAATAGTAATAAAATAATAGGGGACAGACCACATTTATTTTCGGATCAGTAAAAAATAGGGGACAGACCACATTTTATCTCAGTCCATTATGAATATGATGCAGCCAGGTAGGGTGGGCAAACATAACTACTGGCTTCATTAATACTTATAATCGTGTGCAACGGCTTCTTTTGCTGGCATTATCAAATCAATTGGTTCGTGTGTGCAACGGCCTACCTGGCTAATTTTCATCATGTGCAACCAAAGTGTACAGGTACCAAGGGGAACACTGGACATATAGATAGTTCCAAAATATCATTCTTTTTAGTTACCCTTGAATACTGGCGCATGAATTTTCTGGTATTATATCTCTTTAAAAAATAGTTAAAGTGGTTAAAAAAATACCTGATTCATACATGCTTCAGTACTTATAGTGCGTACTTTAAATTTTGAGTCAGAAATATAGATAATTATAGTTCAACTTTTACTTTGCTTTCGTTATTCACTATTATTAAATAGCCACAAATGAAAGACCATATAAGCTTAGACAATAGACATCACTATTCTCAGGACAAAATGAATTATCTTAGAAATAAAATAGGGGACAGACCACATTTTATCTCAGTCCGTTATGAATATGATGCAGCCAGGAATGAATGTCGTTTCTTTGAGAGATGAATCTCGTACCACACAGGTTGAGCCAGGTCCGTCTTTTTGGTGCACTTTTTTATAGCGTTTCCCGTTTGAATAAACAACATACTTTGACTTAAATTG
>JAOZSV010000037.1 GCA_029939505.1 Thiotrichaceae bacterium
GGTGGAACTTGTAGGCTGCATTCGAGGTTTTCGTTTTTCAAAAAACGAAAACCTCGAATCCTTTATGGTTGCCTTTTTTTGTATTTCACCAAAACGAAAAACGCTATACTCAGGGCAACCATAAAGGATTGCCCCTACAACAATATTCTTATCAGGCAACCATAAAGGATTGCCCCTACAACAATATTCTTATCAGGGCAACCATAAAGGATTGCCCCTACAACAATATTCTTATCAGGCAACCATAAAGGATTGCCCCTACAACAATATTCTTATCAGGGCAACCATAAAGGATTGCCCCTACAACAATATTTTTATGTAGGGGCAATCCCTTGTGGTTGCCCTGAGTAGTTACCTTTCTATTAAGGAATATAACGATTTATCCGCTGAAAAAGTTCATCATCGCCCATTTTTACAGGTTCTTGAGGACCTGTCTTTTTTGGATCTGAACACCGTTTTGAATTTTGTATAACGTTTTCCTTTGTTTTTTCAAAGACTTCCAATAAATTGATGGGTTTCTGCGTTCTGTTTTGCAGAGCTTCTTCTAACGCTCGTTTAAAGAAAATCGTGAACCTACCCCCTTGGTATTTTTTACCTTCACACCATCCATTCAACTCTACAGTATTTTGATTTTCCTTAGCCGCTGATAATAATGCGACTTCTTTTTCTTCGCCACTAATTGGGTTCTTAATGGGATCCAACTTTGCGCCAAACGGGGGAGTACCTTTTCTCAAGTCTGGATTATCCAAATATTTAACACGCTCACTAGAAGCATCTCCCCTCGTTAATCCGGCAGAAAAACAGGCATCAATAACGATTAGAATATTATCAGTCGGAATATTACCAACCAGTTTTGAAAAATCATCATCTCTTAATTGATATTTGGTCTTTATAGCCTTGGAATTGGTATTGTTTATAGCCTTGGAATAGGTTACAAAAAGTTCATCAAGTCCATCACTTTCATCTATTTCGCCACCATCTTCAGCTTGGGTACCATGACCAGAATAATAAATGATGACTAAATCATCGGAGTCTATCATCTGTTTGTTACTTAAACGTTTTAGTGCCTGTTCAAATTGAGCTTTAGAGACATTTGGCAATATACATACTTGATTGTCATCATGAACACCAAACAATTCACGCATGATCTCAGCAAAACTTTGGGCATCCTCATTTGCCCACTTTAACCTTTTTTTCTCCGTTTCCCCCATCTCCGAACCCATCGCCAAGATAAAAACATGACCTTTTTTCGGGTTATTCCAACAATCTATTGGTTTTGTCTCACATAGTGAGGGATTGATCTGACATAAGGGAGTATTAGTTGTGGTTGTACTACTTTTTACCTTTTGAGCTTGAGTGGCGATATTTCCTTTAGTCAGACTTTCGCTTGGAGGATTTACAACAGTCAAACATCCCGCTGTACTAAAAATAGTCAGCCACAAAAATAGCTTACTTTTCAATCTGTTATTAAACATAATCTGGTCCAATTATTCATTTCATTGTCGCAATTTTAAGTTTTTTTAGCTCTTATAGATTGTCAGGTAAATCATTTCACAAGGGCAGGCACAGGTGTCTGCCCCTACAATATGTCATCATTCGCGTAGGGGCATTCGAGGTTTTCGTTTTTTGAAGAAAAACGGAAACCTCGAATCCTGTGTGTTCGCCCTGTGAAATTATTTATCTGTATCAATTATCAAAAACTAAACTTGTTTTTATACACAAAATTTTGCCCTATATAGTACACAAAATTATTGATAACTATTGACATTTATTTCGCTTTTGACTGAAAAACTTGACATTTAAAAAAAGGCTTGAAAGTGGTTTCGAGGTTAAAGTTTTTTCTTCAAAAAAACTTTAACCTCGAAAAGCCTTCCACGTTAAAAAAAATCGGTTCAAGCCAAAGTAACTCCAAGCTTCCATTAGGCGAGGGGATAAAGGGTTGATACTCCCTAGTTCATGGTTGTTGAGAATTGTACTCCATTAAGTACAATGTCAATAATTATCAATGAAATTGTTATCTGAGCAAAGACGTTTATTTCATTGTCACAAAAATTGGGTGACAGCGTCTTATCCATAACCCAGTTGATAGTATAACACCATTAGAGTGTTAAGTTCAATTGTGAGCAAAGACGTTTATTTCATTGTCGCAAAAATTGGATGACAGCGTCTTATTTATAACCCAGTTGATAGCGTGAACAATATACCCTATCAAAAAATTGAGCTGGGCTGGGTGGGCAAGCGTTGAGTCAATGTCATTAAGTTAAGCCTTGGAGTCCAAACCTTTAGATTTGGAAGTGTTTGATATTTAAGCGAAATCATCAAAATCTGAAGGATTCGAGGTTTGAGTTTTTTGAAGAAAAACTCAAACCTCGAATGGATTCCAAGAAATCTTCCTTAACTTAATGGCAGTGAAGCGTTGAGTGTCGTCCACTCTTTGGTAGTGAAATACAAAATCGTCAAAATGTCACTTCTGTGGGTGGCAAATTGGCAAACATGATGTATTAACTTTTAGGAGATATCTATTATGAGACGAAGTATTTTTGCATATATCATCGCGTTATCAGTGGCATATCTGTCGCTGGGTAACGTGTATGCTAACGACGATAAGGGCTCCATTATTGAGAGTCTATTAGCGGCAGAAATGGGTAACGATTGTCGTGCCACTTATTCTGTTGAAGGGCAAACGCTTGCAATTCCGTGTGTGGAAGTAAGTGGGGAGTCTGCGTCTTATGCTGTCCAGATGCAGCAGGTCACGGATTCGGATCCCTTGGCTTTTTCTATGATTCAAGTAGAGGAAAACGCAACCCGTTCCGATGGGAGTTGCCAAGCCAGTTATACCGTGGAAACGGGGAAACTTGATTTGCCTTGTGTGGATGTGGTTAATCTGTCTGGCGATATTGAGTCACGGGATATGGTGCTTTGGGCGCAGAATGGGGATTTTGTGTTTGTGGTTGGTGATGCGTTACCAATAGAAAGGATTATTCGTACCCAAATAAGAACAGGTATACCGTCTTCTCGCACTGCCTGCCATTTATATGAAGACAATGTTAGATACGGAATATACAAAGAATATTATAAGGATTTGCTACAGACAACCTATGAGTTCTATGAAGGATCTCTTGACATAACAGAAGCTAGCAACAAATTCACAAAAGACTTGCTTGGCGTGGTTAATGAGTTAGTTCTGATAAATGGTAGTGTTGATGCGGTTTTAAATCAGGCAACTAAGAAGGACGTTGTGTTATCCATCTTTGGAGCAACCAGTGTTTATCTGGGTAGTCAGAAAGTTAATCCCATTATAACAGAAATAATAGATGGAGCGTCTGTTACAGCCACCGGTGCAGTAGCATTGCCTGTTCATGCTGCTAATAAAATAGCAGGAATATTTACAGATGTGGCGAGCATTATTGCAACCGTTTATTTTGAAAAGGAAATGAGAAATGTCGCCGTTGCAATGCAGGTTATAAATGCCTATCTATACACTTGTTTGAACAAAGATAAAATGGTTCAGGAACTAGGTATTGGTTCAAAAGCAGACGACGCTTTTACTGGCTGTAGTCATAACGATTTGATGGTATGTGTAGCTGAGAAGTATGCGAAGAATACTTATAACGGCTCTTCTATAGATGGCAAAAAAGTTTCGCACATGGTGACTAGTACCTTAGTGAGCGTTAGGAATAATACGCAGCGTCTTGTGCAGAGAGAGCCTGTTATAATGCATTCGTGGGGAGGTAATGGTTCAATAGTCTCTCGTGATGTATCAGTAAGAAATCCAGACAATCCTGTGTATGGGATGGACACAGATATTTCTAGGGCGCATAAATCGTTGCCTTATAAACCAGTAGTATTTTTCCAATGGAGAAGAAATAAGGAGACTGAACATTTGAGTATCCAATTTGCCAAAACATCCTTGGAGTATTCCGATGAATTAGGCAAAGCTTCTATTTCATACGGTAAATGGAATAGTTCTTCAGAGGAAAAAAGAACATACAAAAATGTTACTTTACCCTTCGTTTTGGAACCAAGCAAAACAGGTTGGTTTGTTATTGCCGTTTCTTTCGAGAAAGGACCTAAAAGTGTTGACAAAATTACAATACGTGCTAGAACAACATCTAGCAGTGGCAGTACAGCAAAGAGTGAGCCTTTTAAGGGACTAATAATTGAGGATAACCACTCATGGACTGGAAATGGCTCAATAGTCAGTTACACTTCCAATGGGAGGAAGGCTGATAATAAGAAAACTGTTGGGATTACTTATGATATAGCAAGGGCAGAAAAACTTAATCCATCAGAATTCGGAAGTGGTAATCCTGTGGTGTTTTTTCAGTGGGAAATTGATGAAAAAGATGGCAAAAAATTAGCCATTTGGTCTGAAAAAGACTGCATCAAGAAAGCGGATGTTACTTATGGGAGTTGGGGCACTAGAGCTAAAGACAAAACATTCCCAAATGTTAACCTTTTTTCATCTAAATACCGTGGTTTAAAAGAAAATTTACCTTATTTACCTGGTGATTTTCAAGGGTTCATAATTGACCCTGCTAAAGATGGAAAGAGTACAAAGAATGGGCAATGGTATGTAGTCAAAGTAGCACCTTTTGCTGTTATTTGTGATGGATATATATGGGCTGGTGCTGTAAAGTAACCTAAACCTCCTCCCTAATAGGGAGGAGAACATAACCAAGAGGTATTTTTTATGAGATATACTGTTTTTTTCGCTGTTACATTTTTTGTGTACTCTGTTACGGTGTTGGCTGATGAAACTAATCATACTATGAACTTTGATGCTCAACAAGTTGGCACTGAAAGTGATGCCAAAGAGTATTCCATTGAGAATGAGGAAAAGGAACCTGGAAAAATAACCGAGAGAGTTATCAGTGGTGCAGAAAAGTCAGACTTTGAGGTAGAAGGATGTAGTAAGGATTCTGATGTAGAAGGAGGGGAATCTTGTACTCTCGAAGTAAAATTTAAACCAACATCAACGGGTGAAAACAACCAGAGAGAGGCGACAATTAAGATTACACTTATGGTGGGAGATGAGAGTACATTATACACCATAAAATTGGTTGCTGAAAGGAAGGGCAAAACACCCAAGCCTAAACTCGAACTTTCATCTGATGGGCTGAGTGCGGATGGAAAGTTAGATTTTGGCAAGGCAGAGACTGCCACCACCAAAACGCTAGCTATTAGCAATAATGGCGAAGACGAGAGTATTCTAACTGGCATTACGTTCAGTGTTGATGGTACTGCTTTTGGAGTCAGTGAGGACAACTGCAAGGATGAATCGCTTCTTGCAAGTGGTAAATCTTGCATGGTTAAAATTACCTTTACTCCAAAAGCGGGAGAAACCAGTAATGCCACTTTGAAGATTACTTCAAATGCCTCTGATCGCCCAACTGAAGTAGTAACGCTGACAGGCAAGGGGGTGGAAGCCGTCCAGAAAACAACCACTATTGATATTAATGAGGCTGCTTTAAAGGTTGGTACAGTAAAGGTAGGTGAGAGCCAGACTGATCACAAAATTGAAATCACCAATACCAGTACTGCCCCCTTGAAGATTACGGCAGTTAATCCTACAAGCGGTGAATTTGCTGTTGCTCTTGGTACTTGTGAAAATGCAGAAGTTGCAGCAAACGAGTCTTGTGAACTAGATGTCACGTTTAAGCCCACTGAAGTTGGTGAGCGTAATGCGATTTTGACTATCACGGCAAATGTAGAAAAAGGCAGTCAAACGGTTACGTTAACTGGGACAGGTAAACCGAAACAAACAGAGAACCAACTCCCAACCGCCTCATTCACAGTGACACCCGAATCGGGAACGGCACCTTTGACAGTGGAGTTGGATGCTACTGCTTCTACTGATTCTGATGGAACCATTGAAAAATATGAATGGACCTCTTCATGTGGGGGAACTATAAAGGATGGTGAAAATACGTCAGACACTCTTGATAGCGCGGGTAGCTGTAAGATTACTTTGACGGTGACTGATGATAAAGGGGAAACGGATACTGTTGACAAAACGGTGCTAGTCCAACAGCAATTACCACCATCACCATACCCTGAGTTGACACAAGTCTTCTCTATTCCAGAAGATCAGAGTGGTACTGCCAAATTATTCGGCGGTATTTCGGTTAATGGTGCTTCTTTTGAGTTGGCTGCTACAGATGTTAAACAGCTTAAAGTTGATGCAAGCGGTGCAGTCACCCAAAAAGGTGATCTTATCACTGTCGAAGGCGTTATTATTCCCAACTCAGAGCATGTTGATAAGCCAGCCGACATTATTGTTGTTGCACTTTATAGTTCGACAGATATTAGCTGTGATCCAAGCAAAGGGGATTACTACATGCTTACAAAGCCAGGTAGGGGTGATTTAAATAACAATTATTGTGCTTGGATTTATGAGGAAGGTGAAAAACCTGATTACTGTCATCATGAAGTCCCTAATCAATCCGATGCCTATTATACTCGTAGTTCAGGGCAGAGTGCCTATTTGAGTAAGTGGAATGGTCAGTTAGATAGTCTTCTTCCGCTTGCTCGCTTAGATCAGCTATCATCAGAAGAAAAAATGATGTTATATCAAGATAGACCTCGCTACACTGGTCATGTGTGTATTAACTTTGGGTATCGGCTACAGGATGAACCGAAAACGCTAATTTTTAATGGTGATCCTATTAAGTTCAGTGTTGTACCCTAAGCCAGGTAGAGTGGGCAAAGTTTTTTGGATGCAAAAGGTAAAACCTCAAAACGGCTCTTCCCAAAATAAATTTAAAGCCTCATAAACGAGTTTAGAAATCCGATTTTTGGAAAAAATCGGATTTCTTGATTCGCCAAAGTCACAAACCTTAAACCTGTCCGGTTTTTTTTTGCCCTTAATTTCTACTTTAAAATATTTGGTTTGGTTTCCTGTTTCAACTTTGATTTGAACTGTTTATATTTTTTCTACCTTATGGTAGAATGATTAAAATGATTAATATGAATGGTGGGTTGATCTCCGCTTCGCTCCGTTACTTCGTTGCCGCTTCGCTTCTACCCACCCTACATCTACTAAGTATAACCATTTTTGGAGTATTTAAATGTCTAGCACAATAGTGAAAGAAAGAACATATCTGAAATTAGATAAGGTAGCAAAAGAAGAGGCAAAATGTATTTTTAATCAATTAGGGTTAACGATGGGAGAAGCATTTAATTTGTTTTTACACCAAGTTAGCTTAAATAAAGGACTTCCTTTTGAAGTTAAGCTCCCAAATAAATTGACTCAGAAAGTGATTGAAGAAGCCCGTCAAGGGAAGAACATCGATAATTTTTTAATCTCTGAATTAAAATGAATTTAAAACGCCATAAACAATTTTTAAAGGACTGGAATAAAATCAAATTAACCGATGGACAGTTTACGAAATTTATTCAATATTCTGAATGTTTACGGTTAGAAAAGCCATTGCCAGAAGCATCTAAAGATCATTCTTTACAAGGAGAATATCAAGATTGCCGAGAATTCCATTTGGGTGGTGATATGCTTGTTATTTATATGTTTTGTGAAAATGACACTGTTTTTTTAAGACTAGGAACACATAGCCAATTGTTTAAGTGAAACTTAATTCTTGACAGAATGAATATTTTGATAGATGGTATTAAAACTCAAGAAGACATCAAATAAATCGTAAACGATTTCCAACCTTGGAAAAATTTAGCCTGGTAGGGTGGGCAAACGTGGTGTGCATCGGCATATCACAAGCCAGGTAGGGTGGGCAAACGTTGTGTGCATCGGCATATCACATCGGGTAAATGATGTTTTAACGTTTCGGTGGGGAGCGTAATGTGGACAAAGTTTTTTGGCTGCACAGGCAAAAGGTAAAATCTCAAAACGGCTCTTCCCAAAATAAACTTAAAACCTCATAAACGAGTTTAGAAATCCGATTTTTTGGAAAAATCGGATTTCTTGATTCGCCAAAGTTACAAACCTTAAACCTGACAGGTTTTTTTTTGCCCTTAATTTCTACTTTAAAATATTTTGTTCGGTTTCCTGTTTCAACTTTTATCTGCGGAAGAGCAAGCTGAAGCGTAGGCTGGGTAGAATGATTGCGGTGGGTTTAGTCAGGGCGTTGCACAGTTTTTTGGATAAAGGTAAAACCTCAAAACGGCTCTTCCCAAAATCAACTTAAAGCCTCATAAACGAGTTTAGAAATCCGATTTTTTCCAAAAATCGGATTTCTAAGCCCGAAACGCACGAAGTTTAAGAAATCCGATTTTTTCAAAAATCGGATTTCTAAATCTAAACTCAAAAAAGCGAGTTTTGCAAGAGGCTTGAAGGTATTATAAATACTTAGTCTTTAATTCTTAAAACGACACTTTCGGGATTTGGTAAATCACTTGCTTTTCGCCAGTTTCATACTTTACCGCAAAATCATCTATCTTATCGCCATTGAGATCGGGGATATTGATAAATTGAATGTTCCCCGTTGTGGCTGGGTTCGTTTCAACAGCATAGCTAAAGATACCCTTGAAGTCAAGTTTGTTCTCTTTTTCTACTGAGACGGTACCATTGTTATTAAAGGTGACATCGGTTACGCCCGGCATCGCTTTAAAGAATCCGTATAAAGCGTGAGGATATTTTGCCGCAGGGAAAAGGAATTGTTGACGTTTCTGCCCCATGTCGTCCAGATAGACGAGCATGAAATTTAAGACACCCGGTAAATTGGTGGAAATAACATGTAGTCCCAATTGCATTGCAAACCAAGCTGGTGTTGAGGTTAATTCGGGGCGTGCAGTGGCAGTGATTGTTTCATCGTAAGGAATGGTGATGTTGCCATTCTTTTTATCAACGGTTAGCCCGGTAATCTCATAAGCACGTAAGGCTTCTTTAAGGGCGGGTAAGTTTTGCATCGTTGGTTGCATGGTGACTTTTAACCCAGAGGCGGTGATGAAGATAACACTGCCATCGGCTTGTATTTCCATACCAGGCGGTGTTTCATCATCTACCTTCGTGATTGTGGAAACGGTCATCAGTAATTGTTCAACACCTTGTGATAAGAGGTAGTTGCCATGAATGTCTTGAGAAATGGCATAATCTGCCAAAGGCATTTTCTCAATAATTTCTTGAATACCCACCGCGATTTCAGGAAAGGGCATCAGATATAAGACTTGTTCATCCCCATTGGCATAAAATATCCTGAGGTCTTCACTGCCATCACCATTTCTATCAGGAATAAAAAGCAATTGGGTGACGGTATTCATGCTGCCTGATGTAGGTAAGTAGTCAAAGACGGCTGAATAGGTACGCGAACCGATTTTTAAAGAGACTTTACCATTATTAAAAAATGTCACCGCGGTTGCGCCAGGATAACCTTGTAATTTTGAACGCAATTCCGCTTTATTGGCTGGTACGGGGTAAAACTTTTGTTGACGATTTACGCCGTAAGCATCTTTGAACCGGAAGACTAATTCGCTTAAACCCGCCATAGATGATGGTACGAGTCCTAATTCCAAAGGCAAGTCTGTGGAATAGCTGTACAAATCGGGACGGACGGTAATGGTTTTTCCGCCGATTTTCACTTTTAAATTGCCCTCTATTGTGAGTTCAAATTCTGTGAGACCAATTTCTTTTAAGACGACTTGCATTGCCGTTTGATTTTGCACCGTTGGTACGGCGATTATCTGCAATCCTGTTTTTGTGGTGAAAGTGACTTCACCGTCAGGATGAATGTCCATTCTTGGATTTAAAGCGTCTTCTTTTGAACCTTGTCGTATGGTGACAGGGCGCAATACCATCAGTTCTTTGCCAATGGGTAATATTAAATTCCCCGTATCGGGAGATTGTGAAAAAACGAGGTGATTGTTTTTTAACTCAGGAATGGCGTTAATCTCTTCAAGCAATGTCAAGCCGTCTCTCAGGAATTTTTTGGATAAATCAACGCTTTCCGCAAAGAGCCAGGTAATCGTCGGCAAGAGATGGGTTAAGTCAAGCCCTTCTGGAATCGAACGATTAGTCATAAAAATGACCCCTTCACCTATAATGGCTTCTGCTGAGATTTGACTGTTTTTACCGATGATGACGTTGCTTAATTGTGTTCCTGCGGCAATCTGCGCGTTTAAGGTTGCTGGCGCGTTTGAAAAACCCTTTATTGTTCCGCGTACAATCCCGCCGTTAATAATGGTGTTACCATCAAGTAACACATTTTCAATGATGCCCTCATTGAGAATGGTTTTTGAGAGTTTTCCGCCGTTCAGGATGGATTCGGGTAATATATGTACATCGGAGATTAGCCCTTGGTTTTCAATATCGCCCGATATTGAACCGCCAATAATCGCCCCGTTGATAGTAACGTGAGGATTATGTAGATTTTTATCCGTGTTATCATGTCTGACTTTAATGATATTCAAAAAAGGGACTTCTGCTACATAAGTCGCTTGATTGTTAGCCAAATTTGGATCAATGACATCGGCACTGATCATGACGGTATTGGTGAGTATTACCCCTTCTGTGGTGGGCGTGACAATGATTTTCAGAACACGACGTGCGTTTCCTGGTAACGTCGAAATGGTACAGGTTACAGTATGACTGTCTTCATCAAAATCACAAACATCACCATTTATCTCTGCTGATTCAAACCGTGCTGTTTCAGGTATCACATCGCGCAGCGTGATATTTTTAACCAACTCTGTACCGTGATTGATGATGGTTATTTCATAAGTCAGCGGGGTGTCAAGCGTTGCCACTTTCGCGCTGGCACTTTGCTCAACGCTTAAATCGGATTCGATGAAGGCTTGTATGGTTTCTGTTGCCCTATCATTAGGGCTCGGATCAAATTGTTGCGCCATCACTGTGGCACTTAAAGTGATTTCTCCTATATCCGTTGGCGAGAATTTAAGAGTTATTTCTGCCGAGGCACCACTATTCAAGTGTCCTAAAGTACAATTGAACTTTTCAGAAGTGGTGGTGCAATCTCCTTGGCTTGGTTCAAGTGAGAGCAAATTGATATTGGTGGATACGCCTTCTAAAATCACGTCTGTCGCTTGATGAGGACCTTGATTTTTCACTGTGATTGTCTTAATCAGCGTTTCGCCCATCTTGATAGACGCGCTACTTTCGCTTATTGCTATGGATAAATCTGCCCTTGTGATACTGAAAACGGTTATCGCATAATCTGATGTGCTTGCGACATAGATGAACCCTCCAAAGGCGATGACTGCTCGCGCTCCTTCTAATCCATCAATTTCATCTATTCCCTCTTTTTGGGCTTCTATAAAACTTATTTGCCCTGTATTGGGATTGCGACGAAAGGTGACTAGCGCGTGATCATTTGTGCTTGCGATATAGAGAAATTGACCGTCGGCACTGATGGCAATACCCGTTGCCCCTAAAAGACCTTCAACGCCATTTACCCCATTACTATGTGCTTCAACAAAAGTCAGTAATCCCGTCTCTTGCGCCTGACTAAAGATGGCGATCGCGTTATCACCGCGAGCGGTTGTATAAACAAATTGACCATCAGGACTGACGATAACGCCATTGACATCTTTTAAACCTTGAATATCCGTGTTTTTTGTGAGGGTTTGTATCAGCTTTAATTTGCCACTTTCTCTATCTCTGCTAAATGTAGATAGGCGATTTGCTTTTGCACTGGTTGCGAATAAGTGAGAACCTGTTGGCGTGATGGCGAGTGCATTAATTCCATTTAAGCTTTGTGATTCCTCTTCAAAACGAATAGCTTCAATAAAATGCAATTCGCCCGTTTCGGGTTCTTGACTGAAAATGGCTATCGCATTATCTCTTTGCCCTGCGACATAAAGATGATTGTCAATGGCGACTAGCGCAAATGCGCCCATTAAACCGTCAATATTCTCTTCCCCGTTTTTATAGGTTGCGATGAAAGATAAGGTGCCATTGCTACTATCACGGCGGAAAACGGAGATGGCATTCTCTTTAAAACTGGCAATGTAAGCATAATGCCCATCATTGCTCAGAGTAATCGCACTGGGTTGTAAATCATCATGCGTGCCATGAAATGGGGTAGGGATAAATTGCAATTTGCCATCACTGCTATTGCGTCTAAATAGAGCAACTGCATTATTAAAAAAGCCGACGACATAGATAAATTGTCCATCAGGGCTAATTGTGAGAGCAAATGCTTTTTCTAAGCCTTGCACACCGTCAATCCCATTTTGATGTGTTTCCACAAAATCTAAAGTTGAAGACTTTTTTACCTGTACTTTTATCGTATGGCTATTATTGCTCTTCTCGGCATCAATCGCTGAAGATGATAATTGGGTGAAAAAGACTAATTCACCTGCAATGGTTGGTACAACGACAAAATTCAGGGTGAGCGTTTCCCCATTGGGAAGGCTTTCAATGGTACAATTCATTTGCCTTTTTGCATCTATCTCCTCACAGACTACCCCTCCTGCGGTACTGATTGGTGAGTGCAGCCGAACGTTTTCTGGTAACACATTGATTAAACTGATATTTTTCGCAGTATGTGGCCCTTGATTAGTGACAGTCAAGGTTAGCATCAAGTTACTTTCCACCAGTATGGTTTCAGGTGTCGGATTTAACTCAGTCGGTGGATTCGCAGCCAGGCTCACACCTAAATCAGCTTCTCTACTCTTCACCGTTGTCACTTTTGCCGTCATCGGTTTGGAAGCAGAATTAGTGACTTGTGCAAACAGTTCTACTTTTCCGACTTCAGTTGGCACCGCTTTAATTGAGACGTTTTTACTTTCACCAGCAGGGATTAAACCTAAATCGCAACTAAACTTTAAACCCGTACCACATTCGCCGCTGACTTCTTGAATAGTAATATCGCTGCCATTTAAAGCGACATTCAACGTGGCATTTGCATTACTTGTTCCTTGATTCTTGACAGAAACAGTATAAGTCACCATATCATCCACTAACATGGAACCTTCCACATCATCAAGAGCAGTGACGGCAAAAGTAGAAGGAGTTCCTAGCGCGTCTCTTACTGTCAACTCGAAACCTTTAGCAAAGGGCGAAAAGGTGATGAGTAGAATTGATAAAACGGGTAGAATGCGAAATAAACAGATTTTGCTGTTTCTGGAGTGGTAAATCAAACGGATTAAATTAGTCATAGTGAAATTCCTCATTTTTATGAAATTATTCGTCATTTTGAAGTCCAACGCTTCCGCTTTGGACTCCAATAACAAAGCTAAAGCGTTTTCGAGGTTTTCGCTTTTTTTCAAAGAAAACCTCGAAGCCAGTCAAAACGAATCAGTTTCGTTTCGGTACTCATTTTGTTCTCCTTTATCCCGTTATTTCACTTGGATTCAAATCTGTCATGGTGGCGATGGTTTCTATATTTATGCCGGCTTCAAGCATTCTTTTGGCAATTTTCCGTGCTTTGGTTTCTTCACCTTCTTCTCGCCCTTCTTGTAATCCTTCTTCTCGCCCTTTTTCTAGCCCCTGTTCTAGCCCTTTTTGTAGTCCTTTATTAAGCGCCGTTTCAACGGCATCTTGCTCATTCACCATTGCCATCAGATACAAATCATAACGATGGCGTTCTTCGGAATTCATTTTCAACAGATTTAATTTGTCACTGACATTTTCAAGGTTTTTCGCGTGACATTTCGGCGGTAAAGCGGCGTGTTTGAACAAGTAAATCCATTCATCCAAGTCGGTTTTCATTTCATCGGCAAAACGCTCGACATTGATCAGGTAATATTCAGGAAAAATCTCTTGGCTTTCGAGTTTGTCAAACTTCTTATCTGCTCGTTGTCGCCGAAAAACGAAGGGCTTATTATCGTGCAAACCCCGAAATTCGGTGTTGCCATAAAAAACATAATCTTCGCCCTGCCCGAAATTCGAGTAAAGGATACTGATTGAAACGACTTTGCTAATCTGACGATAATCGTTACCTGCTTTGACATTATCAACAATGATTTTGGAAACGCCAAACAAAATACGTTCCAAGTAAGCGGTGACATGACAATTTTGGATTTCGATAATCACGTATTGCTGTTTTTGATCTTGGATAAGAATATCAACGCGATTCAGTTTTTGATCAATATCAAGTACGTTGGATTCGCTTTCAAGTATCTCAACAATGGTGACATCTTGATGAAGCAACGCACTTAAAAAGCCTTCCAATATATCAAAGTTTGCTTTGTCGCGTAATAACGTTTTCATTGCCCAGTCAAAACGAATTAATTTCGTTTCGGTATTCAGTTTTTTTTCGGTACTCATTTTGTTCTCCTTTTTTAACTTTTCTCGTTCCCATAAGGAATTTGGAAACGAGATAAATTGAGGTTATAAGTAGCGAAGCATAAATTTTCGGGTATTTTATTCGTTGCTCAGAAACCGAGTTTTTTGAAAAAACTTGATTCCAGGTTTGAGTTTTTTTTTCAAAAAAAACTCAAACCTGGAATTCTAATACTCGAAAATTTATGATTCAGTACATAATATTTCTCAATCACTATGTGTTTTAGCTAGTAACTGAAGCATTTCAAGGTAAAGCCATAATAAGCTGACGATTAAACCAAAGGCAGAATACCATTCCATATACTTAGGTGCACCATTTTCTGCACCTTTTCTGATTAATTCAAAGTCAAGGAGAAGACTAAAAGCGGCAATAGTGACAACAAAAAGGCTAAAGCCAATCCCCGCCCAGCCAGATTCATGGATCAAATCTATCCTCATACCAAAAAAAAGTAGCCCGATATCTATCAGATAGGTAAGGAGAATCGCGCCCATCGCTAGAAGAACGACAAATGTGAATTTTTTTGTGACTTTAATGAATCCCGATTTATAAGCGAGCAATAAACAAAATAGTGTTCCAAAAGTGAGCGCGACTGTTTGTATCACAATACCCGGAAATTCTTTTTCAAAAATGGCTGATATACTGCCTATTGCTAACCCTTCCAATAATGCTTAGACGGGAGCCAAGACAGGTGACGATTCTGGCTTGAATATCACAATAAATCCAATAATCAATCCGCCAATGTTGCCTATCAAGAGATATGGAAGAATAACATTTTCTCTATCCCAAGTGCTAGTGCTATAAAACAGATGCCAAGTCCATGCGGAAGTCATTAAAACGAGTATTAAAAGTATTATTGTCTTGTTAACTGTTCCTCCTATTGTCATCTCGTCAATGAGGGAGATTTGATTCTCCTTAAATCGTCTTTTTAAGGCTGGATTTCCAATTTGCATTTTTTTCCTTTTTTGTTAGTTTCAGTTATTCAGTTAAGTTCAACACAAATTATCGAATATTTTATTCACAGTTAAAAAACCCCGTTTTTTGAAAAAACGGGGTTTTTTAATATCTCGTATTGACGCACTGAAAAATTAAATTTGTTGTAAATCAATTGCTTAAATTTTAACGATTGAGTGAAAAATTAAAATCAATAAAATCAAATAGTGATATTTTTAATGCGTAAATCCTAATCTCAATGGATCGTTTTTAAAAATGAGGGAGACTTAAAATTATAACATTGAAATTGATTTTTTTATAACTTTCGAGGCTAAAGTTTTTTCTTTAAAAAAACTTTAGCCTCGAATTGAATCTGAACATAATTATTCTGTTGATGTCGTCAATTCGTTATGACCTTTTAAAACAACTGCTCTTCTGGAATAACGTTGGATTGGGGAGCCTTCGTGTTTGCATTATCCGACAGCAATACTCCACTCGGTAATAAATCTTCTGGTGAATTGCGAACACCTTCACTTTGCTTGGCTTGATGAAAAAATGACACGATTTTTCAACATTGCGTTGATTGCAAGGCGTTTTCATTAAATGACTTGCGTCTATCAACCCACCTGGTAATACGACTAAAAATCCTTCCATATCCATATCAGGGGAATCAATCTTAACTTCACCATCTATTCCTAAGGAACGTGCATGAAATAACTTTCGAGGCTAAAGTTTTTCTTCAAAAAACTTTAGCCTCGAATTCAATTCGACGTTTCCGTTTTTCTTCAAAAAACGGAAACGTCGAATGTTATATTGTAGGTTGGGTTAGCTTTTTTTACGAGAGTAAAAAAACGTAACCCAACATTTGACTTGAACATCGAAAATTGTTGGGTTACTTTGCTTTGCAAAAAAATCTAACCCAACCTACAAAACTTTGATTTGGACTTGACTAAGTTATTTCATTTTCGAGGTTTTAGTTTTTTTTCAAAAAACTAAAACCTCGAAACGATCCTAATCTTGACGACGCACTCACTAAACTATCTGGAGAAGTAATAAAATGCCCAGATTTAATGTAAATATTACCACCATATCCTTCATCAGCTTGAGCGATTATTTTGCCTTGATTCAATACGGTAAATAGTGGGTTTTGCTGTCGCTCTACCCATACTACGCTCGCTATAACCAATTTCCAATTAACAAAAACGGTGCCCAAAAGGCGGGATGGCGAAATTGTTGGGTAGCCGCTACCTTTTGTTGAGCTTTTTGAAGGGCTTTAGCCTTAGATAAGCTCTGATCTTCTATAAAATTGCGATAAAATGCCGTTATCAATTGTGCAGTGGATTCATCATTCACAAACCATAAACTGGCTATTACACTTCTTGCCCCCGCCTTAATCGCAACACCCGCCAATCCTAATGCCGCCCGTTCATCGCCCACCGCCGTTTGACAAGCACTTAAAGTCAGCAATTCCACGGGTTCCTTGCGTAATTGGTTCAATCCTAACAAACCTTGCAAACGATCCATGGTCAATTTACTGTCGTAAGTTAAAAGGAAGGTTTTCTTCGGATTACTATCAAATTGACCATGTGAAGCAATGTGTACAACTTCATAAGGGCTATCTAGTAAGCTTTGATTAAGGTTTTCAAGCGAAAATTTTTGATTGAGTAAAATGTCATTCTTTTCAAATATAACCCCTATATTCTTGATTTCATCAGGTACACTGGGTAATGGAGAAAAATCTTGCACCCCTTCAGATAAACCATTGAGCAAAGCCTTGAAATTTTTTCTGAGTAATAGACGAGAATCGGTTAGATTTAAACCCGGCGTGGTGACAAGAGCAAAGCGGTGCATGAGAAACTTTTTATCCTTTGGATCATATAAGGCTGCCAGTGGCACAGTCCTAAGGGAACCATCCGGTACAATGATGAGTGTGTTGATATCGTGAGCCGTTAATTTTGGCAGGATGGGTGTGATTAACCACTGATAGAGTTGCGTTGACTGTTTAATAAAACGGGGACTGGTGCTGAGTTGTAAATTTTTTCGCCATTGATGCACGACTTCCCCCAGCGTGTCAGCACCCACCGGGATGATCACCTGATGAATACCATCCGGTAAACTCAATAAGAGTTCGGTACGATCTGGAAACAATATGGGATAGAAGATCGCCGTGTGTTTGTCTAAGCGACTTTCTAACTCTGTCGCTTGCGTCTGAACAGCAGAGAGACATTCACTTTGAAAATATTCTTGTAATTCAATGAGTTTCAAGCGTTCAATTTCTTCTCTCGCTTGTTTTAACAATACGGTTTTTGTTTCAGGTTCTTTTATTTTCGCCGCTTGACGGAGCAATAAATCTGCCAAGCCAAAATAGACTGGGCGTATGCGTTCATTAAACACTTCCAAGGTATCACGTTGTCCTATAAATAATCGGCTTTTAATCGGATGTAAATGCTCAAGTGCCAGTTTATAAGCCCTGATGGCACCCGTAAAATCTTGTTGGCTTTGTAATAGACGCGCTTGTTGCCATTCCCAAAGATATGAAATATCGGACTCATCTTGAGCAAAAAATATGGCCTGGCGTGTGAGTTGCATCGCCTCTTGATAACGCTGCTCCCGTTCATAGAGCTCGCCTAAAAAACCCTTGGCATACGACATCAAGCGTTTATCTTGTTGCTGGGAAGCGAGTTTAAGGACTTCATTGAAAATACGATAGGCTATTGAGCCTACTTGTGGCAAGTCCTTTTGAAAATGGGTTTGAAGACGTAATGCTAATTGCCCTAAACTGAGCAGATGAAAGCCCTTGTCATGATTTTCAAGGGAAGCCTGTACTTGAGAGAGTGCCTTTTCTAAAACGGCAAGGCTGGCAGCGGGATCGTTTCGTTTAATATGGACCCTGACTTGATTGCTTAGGGCTTGAATTTGCAAAAGCGGATCACCCCCGCGCAACGCCAGTTCAATGACTTCTCTATAAGCGTTCAAGGCTTCTACATATTCCTGCAACACGTACAGGGCATTGCCGAGATTGTTTAATAAGTGTGCCAAAATCAGTGGATCATCATGGCGCCGAGCAAGGATTAGCGTTTCTTCAAGGCTTTCCCTAGCGGCATCGGGTTTCTGCATGGCAAGCAAGATATCGCCTAAATGGCTATGGACCAAGATTTGTTGTTCCAATGTGCCTGAACGTTCCACTTCTTCTTGGGCTTGCTGAAGTATCGTATGAGCCGTCGCATAATGCCCCTTGGCTTGATAAGCCGTTGCGAGGCGAATGAGTAATTGAATGCGTGGCTGGGTTTCAAGCTGGGTTTCATTTAGTGCAGTTTCCCAATGGTGAATGGCTTGTGCAACTGCGCCCCGTCTAAAAAAATCCTCGCCCTGTTGCAAGGCATCTGTCGCAATACAGTTATCAAAAGTCAGACTAAAAACCAGGGAGATAACAGTGACTTTCAAATAAGATGAAAAATTTATAGACATTTTTTGATATCCTCGTTTATAATAATATTTGATGAGTATAAATACCTAGTGCTGGAGGGCGGAAATCTTCAGGCCATTGAGAAATCCGATTTTTAAAAAAAATCGGATTTCTTTGCCTTTAAAATGGTCTGGAAATTTTCGCCCTGTACTAGCCAAAAATTTAACGGTATTTTGGAATCGAATGCTTTAGCTTTGAACACGCCCAAAACTAAAATTTTGGACTCCATCATATCCGAGGCTTATGTTATTTTAAATCAAAAAAAGGATGAGAACAATGAATAGCGCAAAATTGATTAGTCTCACATTGGGGCTTGCGGCAGGCATTTCAATCTCTATTGCCAGTCAGCCCATTCAAGCGGCGGATATTGTTTACAACCCACCGTATGGTATGAAAGAGAAAATCGCAAGTCATTCCCGTGGCGTTTCCCGTGGCGTTTCCCGTGGCGTTTCCCGTGGTGCTTGTAAATCCATTAGCAAAGATTTTTCTTTGCGCGTATTGGTTCCAGGACTGGGCAATACGATTTCCGAGCAACCCACGTTATATTGGTCAATTTCTCAAGCCCTATCGGCTCAATTTGAGTTGACTTTAAAACCGATAATGCCACCTGGCTCTTTTGAATTTCCAGAGCCGTTGATAGACAAAACGCTTCATCTCTCGGTTAATAAGGGCATACAAGCCTTTTCACTGTCTCAGTACGATGCTAAACTGGAAATAGACACCCAATATGAGTGGTCTATTTCACTCGTCTGCGATTCCGAAAATCCGTCCATTAATATTTTTGATAGTGGCATAATTAAGCGTGTTAAGCCATCTAACAGCTTGAATGGACGCATTAAAGGTGCCAATGAGCGGCAATTACCTTATATTTATGCAGAAAATGGCGTATGGTACGATGCGCTTGATACATTATCTCGTTTGATTCAGAAAGACAAGCGTTTTTCTACTGTACGTGCCAGTTTGCTTAAACAAGGTGGTTTGTCTGATGTCGATATTTGATAGTACGATAAATAGTAAGGTATAGAAATCCGATTTTTTTCAAAAATCGGATTTCTAACCTTCGCTTTGTCATGGAGTACAACGCTTTAGCTTTGTCATGGACTCTAATAAACGCCCAAAGCTGAAGCGTTGTACTCCAATTTCCAAAGCTGAAGCGTTGTACTCCAATTTCAACTTTTTAAAACAACTGCTCTTCCGGAATCACACTGGATTGGCGATCTGTTTTGTTTGTTTTAGATAAACGACTGGGTGTCAAATCGTAGGGCGACGGTGGACTACCCGCAATGGGGTGAATGTCAAAACGGCTACGATTGATATATTCTTCCCAAGAATGTACTGCACAAGAGTCTTTTGATAATGTACCAGTATCTATGGGCGTGGTGGGCAGTGTTAACAAGCCTTCGGTCACATTCTCATTGGGTGAATCTATGGTGACAACACCATCAATGCCTAATTCTGACGAGGCATCTATGCTGCTTGCCGATTTTGGCGGAAATGTGTAAATGCCTGTGGTGTTGATGTCGATATTGCCCCCTTGTCCTTCTTTCGCTCTGGCAATAATTTTGCCGTTGTCTAGGATAATAAATTCTGGATTCAGCGTGATATTGCCACCATCCCCTTTTTCGGCACCGACGCTGGTAGTGATTTGCCCACCAGGCGTTAAATAGATATAGCCGGGGGAAGTGATGGTGATATTGCCACCGTCGGCAGTGTTGGTGTTGGCACCGATTTTTCCACCATTTTTTATAAAAATTCTTCCAGCATTTATTATAATTTTACCCGCATCACCAGCACTATCAGTCGCATTTTTAGATGATGTCACAATACCACTAGAGTAACCATCATCATTTTTACCAGAGATGATAATATCCCCTGCTACTTTAAGAGATACATCGCCCCCTTGACCGCTTCCAAAGGTTGATGCCTGTATTTGCGTTCCCACAGCGAGACGTAATTCTTCTGCTTCTATTTTGATTGTACCCGCATTGCCAGCATTTTCCATTTCACCACGCGTACTTGAAAGAATAGCTGTCAGTTGTCTTTCAGTGTTTTTATTATTACCAATACCAAAAATACTCATGGTGCCGTTTACACGAATCTTTATCTTTCCTCCTTTACCTTTTCCAATAGTACCAACAGTTATCAAAGCACCATCTTTTAAGGTTAATTCTCCTGCTTCCAATACAATATTACCCGCATTACCGGCATTATCGGTTTTGCCAAATGAATTGATATGGTCATTTCTGCCAAATGAATCAGCACTAACAGTACCACCAGAGAGAATAATACGGTCTGCAATATTGAGATAGATATTCCCACCATCTCCTACTCCACTACTTAATACCGAAATGGATGCACCGCTGTTAGTTAAAGATAATTGTTCTGCTTCTATTTCTATGTTGCCACCCTTTCCAGCATTATCAATAGTCCCCCTTGTGTATGCTGAAATGTAACCGAATATATATTTTCCAATTCCAGCAGAGAGATTCCCAGAGAGATTTATTGAACCAGCCACCCGAATATTTATGTTTCCTCCTTGGCCAGAACCATTAGTATTAGAAGATATGCCAGAATCTGTCAAGACTAATTCCCCAGCTTCTAATATAAGATGACCTGCATCTCCCATATCATCCGCTACACTGTAGGGTGCCACTTCTTCTTTTTGGAATTTTGTCGTTTCTAGGAAGATTTCTAATAAAGGTTCTTTAATAGGCCGAATATTTCCAGCCTCATCAAACCAATTATCTGAGCTTAAATCAATAGCACTCGTCTCGGAAATAATCACTTGCCCTGTGACTTTAATATGTATATTGCCGCCTTGGGCAGGGCCATAAGTTTTTGAACTGATAACAGACTCAGAAAGTGTTAATTGTCCTGTTTCTAAATCAAGCGTACCAGCATTGCCTGCATGTTCCGTTGCACCCGCTTCTAAAAAAAAGCCTGAACCTGAAAGCTTAATTGAATCAGTCACTCGAATAATTATATTACCTCCCTGACCAGCCCCATTAGTTATGGCATTTATAAAACTACCATCACTTAAAACTAATTCGTTGGCTTCCAACACGAGTGTACCAGCATCGCCAGCGTTGTCCTTGTAGCTTGATGATTGGATAAAAATAACCCCTTTTTCTGATAAGGTTATATTTTCTGCAACCTTAATGTGGAGATTGCCGCCTTGACCAACACCAAAAGTCTCTGCTTCCATGATGCTATCATTTAATTGTAACTGTTTAGCTTCTATTTCAATCGTACCACCGTTTCCGGCATTATCAAACTTGCTCACTGTTCCTGCACTGAGAATGCTATCTGATAAGATAATTGGACCGGTAGCACGAATTTTTAGATGCCCCCCTTGACCGCTATCAAAAGTCGCAGTCATTATTTTAGCATTGTCGGATTGTAATTGTTCTGCCGAAATGTCTATACCTATGCCATCCTTATCGCCGAACGAGCTGGCAATCACCATACTATTATCTAATACAAATTGTCCCCCACGAATATAAATGGCACCGCCGCCCTCGCCTTGAGTACCTATCAAGGAATCTTGCACCGTAATATTACCACGCAATGTAGGGACAACAAAGTCATCATATTTAGGAATAACCTCACCAATGCCAGCGACACTGGCAAGATTGATACGACCATAATGAACACCGAGAGTGGCTTGGTTGATTGTAAGGTTGCCACCAATAAGGGATAACGTTTTTTCCCCGAAGGGAAGAAAGAGTAAGCTACCTTCAACAGACAATGGTGCAGGCGAGTTAGTTAAAAAACCAAAGGCTTCAACTGGCGCAACAGTCAAAATGCTGTTATTGGGTTGACGAGCATCAAAACGCCCCCCATCCCTCAAGCGCAAATAGTCAGCAGTGCTAGCATGAAACCCCCCTTGCACATCTAAACGGGCATTTTCCCCAAACATAATCCCATTGGGATTGAGAAAATACATCTCTGCGTTGGGAATGGTTGAACGAATTAACCCGTCAATCTGTGAGGGATTTCCGCCAGTGACGCGACTGATAACGTTGTTGACACTATTGGGACCAGAAAACGTGGCACTTTCTGCACGATTCAAGTTAAAGTCTTGAAAGCTGTGGAAAAGATTGCCACCTCGTTGTTGCCCTAAATCTGCCCCAATTTGATAGTCAGGGCCAGGCAATGCGCCACTACGTCCGAGTGTACCATCAAGGGTGACTTCGGCGTTTGTGGGTAAAGTACTGATTAATATAGGAATTGCTAATAATTTTAATTTCATAATCTCTGTTGCAAAAAGCGATAAATATACTCAGGATGTTCAAGTTTTCGGTTTTTTTAGAAAGCGAAAAAACTGTCAGGTTTGAAATCCGAAAACTTGACAGTTTGAAGTATATGAAATGTTGAGCCTCTTGTAAAACTCGTTTTTTTCGAGTTGATATTTATTTAGAAATCCGATTTTTTGAAAAAATCGGATTTCTTAAATTTCTGCTACATCAATACTTTAAGATGGGCGACGACACTCCTGCCCAGTGCATCTAATTCGTAGCCCCCTTCAAGGGTAGAGACAATACGCCCTTCAGCATGTTTATTGGCGATAGCCAAAATTTCCTCTGTCACCCAGGTATAGTCTTTTTCATGCAAGCGCAGGTAAGAGATGTTATCTTGTTCGTGGGCATCAAAGCCAGCCGAGATAAATAGCATTTAGGGCGCAAATTGCTCTAAAGCAGGTCGCCAGAACTTTGTAACAGCTTCACGGAATAGTTCCCCTGCGCTGTAAGCAGGTAATGGCACATTAATAATGTGGTCACTTATCGTATCTGCACCAGAATAAGGATAAAAGGGTGTTGAAAAGTGGAGCAGAGCATTACGCGAGGATCGTCCGTAAAAATCTGTGCCATTGCCGTGATGAACGTCAAAATCCAGAATGGCGACTCGTTCTAGTCCATATTTTTCAATGGCGTGTGCGACACCAACAGCGACATTATTGAAAAAGCAAAATCCCATGGCGCGATCAGGCAGGGCATGATGCCCTGGGGGACGGATATTACAAAAAGCCACTTTATGTTGATTTGTTAAAACTAAGTCAGTGGCGTGAATAAGGGCACCAGCGGCGCGTAGGACGGCTGGCAGACTTTGTGGAGTCTGCATGGTATCAGGATCAAGATAAACATATTCGTCTTGATCATTGAAATTGAACACTTTGTCAATATATTGGACATCATGCACCCGTGCCAGTTGTTCGCGTGTTGCTAAGGGTGCTTCATAATGATGTACAGAATCCATGAGGTGAGAAGCCCTCATTTTATTTTCTATTGCATTGATTCTGCTTGGTCTTTCTGGATGTCCAGCACCCATCTCGTGTAATAGGCAGTCGGGATGATCAATATAGGCTATTATAGTAGGCATGATTATGGATTCTCCATGTCATAAGTTTTAGTTAATGCAAATTACAGCAATGGTTAATTGTTAATGGTTAATTATTAATGAACTTCAATAGAAATATCAATCATTTATTTGGTATAATTGTCTTTTTATTCAATCGGGAAACGCTATAAGTACAACGGATTAGGGAAATTAACAGATTTTTTTCAGGATGGCTTATTTGAAGAATATTTAAATCCGTTTATTTCTTTAATCCGTTGTACTCAAGTTGGACTCCAAAATTTAGACGTTGTATAATTTTAAGTTTTTTATCATTTTTTTTAAATAGGAGCAGTTGTGTCATCACCCACGACTTTTCAAGCATTAATTATTGCCCTACAAGAATATTGGGCTGAACAAGGCTGCGTGTTGCTGCAACCTTACGATATGGAAGTTGGCGCAGGGACATTTCATCCCGCCACATTTTTACGAGCGATTGGCCCTGAACCTTGGAGTGCCGCTTATGTGCAGCCATCTCGTCGCCCGACTGATGGGCGTTATGGGAATAATCCTAACCGTTTACAACATTTTTACCAATATCAAGTGGTTATTAAACCATCGCCACTGAATATTCAGGAATTATATCTTGACTCCTTAAAAAGGTTAGGTATTGATCCCTTAGTGCATGATATCCGTTTTGTTGAAGATAATTGGGAATCGCCAACACTCGGTGCATGGGGTTTAGGCTGGGAAGTCTGGCTCAATGGTATGGAAATCACGCAGTTTACCTACTTTCAACAAGTCGGCGGTTTAGAATGCAAGCCCGTGACTGGGGAAATGACTTACGGGTTAGAACGCATTGCGATGTATTTGCAAGGTGTTGAAAGCGTATTTGATCTCGTATGGACAGAAGGTGCGCTTGGACGTATTACTTATGGGGATGTATTCCATCAAAATGAGGTGGAAATGTCAGCCTATAATTTTGAACACGCGCCTGTTGATGATTTATTTCAATTGTTTGAAATGTACGAGAAAGAAAGCAAGTCATTGATTGAAAAGAATTTATCTTTGCCTGCTTATGAAATGATGCTTAAAACATCTCATCTATTTAATTTATTAGATGCCCGTCATGCGATTTCAGTCACGGAGCGGCAACGTTATATTCTGCGGGTGCGAACGTTAGCGCGGGCGGTGGGAGAGGCTTATTATGAACGCCGTCAGTCTTTGAATTTTCCAATGTGCGACAAGGGAGGCGTAAAAAATGTCTGAATCCCGCGACTTATTAGTAGAAATTGGTACAGAAGAATTGCCTCCTAAAGTGTTGCAAGCATTATCAGAACAGTTTTCATCGGCTTTATGTGATGGGCTGAAGCAAGAAAAACTTGATTATAACATTGCGACACCTTTTGCAACACCACGCCGTTTAGCGGCTTTAATTAAAGGAGTAGCGATTAAACAGGCGGATCGTGAAATGGAAAAACGGGGTCCTGCTATTGCCGCCGCTTTTGATAATAATGGACAACCGACAAAAGCCGCTTTAGGATTTGCGCGTTCATGCAGTGTCGAAGTTACTGATTTAGAGCGATTGGAAACCAAAAAAGGGGAATGGTTGCTATATCGTCGCACAGAATTGGGGCAATCCACGACAATTTTGATTCCTGAAATCATTGAACGCGCTTTAGCTGCTTTGCCAATTCCTAAACGGATGCGTTGGAGTGATTTACCGTATGAATTTGTGCGCCCTGTTCATTGGGTGGTGATTTTATGGGATGAAGAGGTCATTGAAACAGAAATATTTGGTATTCAAAGCGGGCGCGAAACGCGGGGGCATCGTTTTCATCATCCACAGCCTATCCGCTTAGAAACACCAAGCGATTATGTCAAACTCTTGGAAAAACAAGGTTATGTCAAGCCTTCATTCACTACTCGGCATGAAGAGATACGTTTATTGGTGAATCAAGCTGCTGAGGAAATAGGCGGAGAAGCGGTGATTGATGAAGATTTATTAAGTGAAGTCACCAGTTTAGTTGAATGGCCAGTTGCTGTCGCGGGTACTTTTGATAAAAAATTTCTTGAGGTACCCAAAGAAGCATTAATTGCCAGTATGAAGGGCCATCAAAAATACTTTCATCTCGTTAATGCAGAAGGCGAATTATTGCCACATTTCATTACGATTAGCAATATTCAAAGTCTTCAACCTGATGTAGTGCGGGCAGGCAATGAGCGGGTACTTCGTCCCCGTTTAAGTGATGCGGCTTTTTTCTGGGAACAAGATAGGGCAAAATCGCTAGACAGTCGTTTAAATCAGTTAAAAACCGTTATCTTCCAAAAGAAGTTGGGCAGTTTATATGATAAATTAAAGCGCGTCGCCAAATTATCCGGGGATATTGCAAAACAATTGGGTGCAGAAGAGTTGCAGGGGATTCGCGCCGCTCAATTATCTAAATGTGATTTAATGACAGAGATGGTTGGCGAATTTCCAGAATTACAGGGCATTATGGGCGAATATTATGCCCACCATGATCAAGAAACGGATGAAGTCGCGACGGCATTGCGTGAACAATATATGCCGCGCTTTTCTGGCGATGCCTTGCCATCCACTGCATTAGGGCAAACTCTCGCCATTGCGGATAAACTGGACACTTTAGTCGGTATTTTTGGTATCGGGCAAGCACCGACGGGTGATAAAGATCCGTTTGGATTGCGCCGCGCGGCGCTTGGCGTTTTGCGAATAATGATTGAGTGTGGCTTACCTTTAGATGTACAACAGTTATTGGATAAAGCACAAGCGGCGTATCCTGATAACTTACTCAAAGCAGAAACCAGCACCCAAGTCTTTGATTTTATGTTAGAACGACTCAAAGCCTATTATCAATCTCAAGGGTTTAATCTTGACAGTATTGATGCGGTATTAATCTGTCGCCCAACTTCTCCTTTAAAGGTGGCTCAACGACTACATGGTATAGAATCATTTCGCAATTTGCCGGAAGCCGTCAGTTTAGCGAGTGCCAATAAACGGATCCATAACATTTTGAAAAAGGCAGAAGAATCCTTTCCTAATGAACCGGATCAGACTTATTTTAATCATACTGCTGAAAGGCGATTATATGATGAAATGGAAGCCGTCAGTGAAAAAATCGCGCCTTTGCTAAAACAGGGCAAATATCAAATGGCTTTACAGCATCTTGCGACTCTTCGAGATGCTGTTGATCATTTCTTTGATCATGTGATGGTAATGGACGAAAATCGCATAGTGCGTATCAATCGGCTGGCTTTTTTACAGAAGGTGCGTCTGATGTTTTTGCAAGTGGCGGATATTTCGGTGTTGCAAGTTTAGTGTATTGAACACAGTTAAAGAAACCAAGTTTTTTGAAAAAACTTGGTTTCTATTTACGAACACTTGCCACAAGTTTTGTGGTTAGGAATTTACGTTGACGGTGCAACACCCCGAAGGGGTAAAATATAAATAGCCTCATGTGCGACATAAGGAAAATGTTATAGATAATATACGGTAAATAAAACATTTAAAATGTCAACCTACACTCAAATATTGTATCAAATCGTTTTTTCAACAAAAAACAGAGAATTCACCTTAGTTAAGGAAGGCAGAGAACAGTTGTTCCGATATATATGGGGAATTTTAAAAAATAACAATTGCCATCTTTATCGAATCAATGGAGTGGAGGATCATATTCACATTCTCACCAGTTTGCATCCTAGTATCGCTTTATCGAGTTTGGTAAAAGACATAAAGGTGGCGAGTTCTAAATTCATAAAGGAAAATCAAGTTTTTCCGAATTTCGGGTATTGGCAAAGTGGTTATGGTGCATTTACCTATTCGTATAATGTGAAAGAGAATTTAATTGCATATATCAAGAATCAAGAAGAACATCACAAAAATATTTCTTTTTTGAATGAATATAAAAAATTATTGAAAGAATTTGAGATTGAATTTGAGGAAAAATATTTACTTTAGTTCTATTGACGTTTCACCCCGTTGGGGTTATTAATTTGCTGTTGCTAACCACGAAGTGGTTAAATGTGAATAGTTCCATAGGTTTCACCTATGGCTATTTATGTTTCACCCCCGTTGGGGTTATCAATTTGTTGTTGCTAACCACGAAGGTGAAATGTGAATAGTTCCATAGGTTTCACCTATGGCTATTTATGTTTCACCCCGTTGGGGTTATCAATTTGCTGTTGCTAACCACGAAGGTGAAATGTGAATAGTTCCATAGGTTTCACCTATGGCTATTTATGTTTCACCCCGTTGGGGTTA
>JAOZSV010000008.1:0-41525 GCA_029939505.1 Thiotrichaceae bacterium
GGAGTCCAAACCTTTAGATTTGGAAGTGGAGTCCAAACCTTTAGATTTGGAAGTGTTTGATATTTAAGCGAAATAATCCAAATCTGAAGGATTCGAGGTTTTAGTTTTTCTTCAAAAAACTAAAACCTCGAATGGATTCCAATAAATATTCCTTTATTGACTTTCATTCACCATTCCAGACAGTGCCAATGCTTGCACTCGCCGCCGCCGTAATTCTTCTCCTATTGTCGCTTTCTGAAATCCATCTGCTAACACGGCAGCAACATCTACTTGACGAGCCATTTCATAAGCGCTGCGAAATATCTCAAGCGGATAAGGCTGATTGGCGTTACATCCGCATAATTCCATTGTGAACAAAAATTTTTCAAACCGCTGTGGGCGGCGAAAAGCATCAAGCTGTTGTAAAAGTTCAAGCAATTTTTCAGGTGAAAAAGCCTTCGAGGCTAAGAGTTTTTCTTCAAAAAACTTTAGCCTCGAAACCTGTTGATAATTATTGTGAAAATTAGCGACTAATATTGCTAAATCACGATACTGGTTAGGCACAGGGTAGCGTTGACACAATGCTTCAAGGAGTTCAATACCGTCTTTAATTGTCTCTTGAGCCAAATCATAAGTTAATACAGCAAATAAGATTTGAGTATCACTTGTCTTGAGTCGTGCTTGTTGCAAACACCAGAGGGGTTTTGAGCAATATTCAGTTGATTGTTGCACATCAAATAGGCGATCAATTTCAGGAAAAATTCGCGCTAATGCACCGCAACTTCGTAACACTTCAAAGAATTGTTGAGGGTGTCGTTCGCCCAATGCTCGCACGGTTTCCTGCCACACTCGTTCCGCGACTAAGGCATCAACTTCGCCATTTTTGACCATTTTAGCCATTAAGGCTAATGTTTCTTGAGCGATACTAAAATCGAAACGGGCGGTAAATCGGGCGACACGCAATATTCGCACGGGATCTTCCACAAAAGCAGAGGAGACATGCCGCAAAATACCTGCCCGTAAATCGCTTAAACCATTAAACGGATCCGTCAGTTCTCCGTTACTATCAAGTGCCATCGCGTTAATAGTTAAATCACGCCGTAGTAAATCATCTGTTAAAGTAACATCGGGTGCTGCATAGACGTTAAAACCAGTATATCCCGGTTTAGTTTTACGCTCAGTGCGAGCCAGCGCGTATTCTTCATGCGTGGTGGGGTGCAAAAAGACAGGAAAATCTCGTCCAACGGGTGTGTAGCCCAGTTTTAACAGCATATCAGGGTTTGCACCAACAACAACCCAGTCTCTATCTTTGTTGGGATAGTTAAGTAGTTTATCACGTACAGCACCGCCAACTTGGTATATTTTCATTTGATGACCAATTCAATTCGATAATAAATTTTGCATAAGCTGTTGATAAATAAGGGATAAATTTTCAAGTTCGTTCACGCTGACACATTCATTGACTTTGTGAATGGTGTTATTATTAGGACCAATTTCAATGACTTGTGCGCCTGTAGGCGCGATAAAGCGTCCATCTGATGTACCTCCCCCTGTCGATAATTTCGCTTCATAGCCACAAACTTCAAAAATGGCTTGTTGAGTGGCGGTGATTAATTGGCAGGGGGGAGTGAGAAAGGGAGAACCTGAGTGTTTCCATGTTAGTGTGTATTTAAACCCTTGTTTATCTAATAAAGCGGTTACTTTTTCCTGTAATTGATTATGAGTCACTTGGGTACTATAGCGAAAATTAAATCGTATTTCCAAGTTTCCAGGGATAACATTGTCTGCACCTGTTCCTGCATTGATATTGGTGATTTGAAAATTGGTTGGCGGAAAGAACTCGTTGCCCTGATCCCATTCTATTTCACATAATTCTTTTAAAACGGGTGCAAAGCTGTGAATGGGATTATTGGCGAATTGTGGATAGGCAACATGCCCTTGTGAACCATGTATAGTCAATAAGCCATTTAATGAGCCACGCCGTCCGTTTTTAATCTCATCACACAGAACTGTTGTGCTAGAAGGTTCACCCACGAGACACCAGTTGATAGAAATCCCTTTATTTTGTAGGTATTTGACCACTTTAATTGTACCATCAATTGCGGGTCCTTCCTCATCGCTGGTGATCAGAAAAGCAATACTCCCTTTATGTTGAGGATGTTCAATAATAAAACGCTCGCAGGCTGTTATCATGGCGGCGATGCTACCTTTCATATCGGCTGCGCCTCGCCCATATAATTTTCCGTCATGTAGGGTGGGCGTAAATGGTGGGAATTGCCAATGATTTTCGGGTCCAGTCGGGACAACATCTGTATGTCCTGCAAATACAAAAAGGGGCGTTGTTGTTCCACGCTGCGCCCATAAATTTTTTACTTTGCCAAAATGTAAATGTTCAATGGTAAAGCCAATTTTTTGTAAACGTTTAGCGATTAAAGTTTGGCAGCCAGCGTCGTTAGGCGTGATAGAGTGACGACTGATGAGTTCAATTGCAAGTTCTAAAGTGTTTGACATAATGATGGTGAATGGTGAATTTTTGTAGTGGAGAATGTTCTATAAATAATTGATGTGACGCAAAGCGATTCTATTCGAGCTTAGAAATCCGATTTTTTTTTTAAAAATCGGATTTCTTAAACCTCGTTTCGCCGCTTAGAAATCCGATTTTTTTGTTCGGAATCAGAATTTCTTAAACATCTTGGAAACATAGTGCGTAACATCAGTAAATAATTGATTTTAATCGCTTTCCATTGTTAGAATCAGAATTTTCAGAATTTGAGAATTAACAGAATTTAAAACCTCATTAGTCAATGAAAACTCATTTTATTTTGTAACTACTCAGCCTTGAAATCAATTTCAAGGCGTGTTCAAATGACTAGGTGCTGGAGGGCGGAAATCTTCAGTCGAGAAATCCGATTTTTTTCAAAAATCGGATTTCTTTGCCTTAAAAATGGTTTGGGAATTTCCGCCTTCCAGCACTAGCCACCAAAGCTAAAGCATTCGATATTTCAGTTTTTTTTTCAAAAACCTCGAACTCCATCATATCCGATTATGCTTCAATACTTATAGGGGCGAGAGCGAAACCCACCAAGGGGCAGACACACAGCCCCTACAAAACTCTACATATTCAGGGGCTGTCGGGGCATTCGAGGCTAAAGTTTTTCTTCAAAAAACTCTTCGCTTTGAATCCTGCGTGTTCGCCCGGCTTAACTTAATGGCATTGAAGCGAAGTCTTCAGACTATCTGAACGTCACTCAAATAAAAAATTAATTGTCGTATAAAAAGGCGGGTATTTTCCATCAACTTTTTTGAGAAATGCAGAGACAAATTCCATTAATTCTTCTTCTGTTAATAAGCCATCTATAAATGGTTCTATTGCATCTCTTCTCAGTGCATTGAGCTTAGTGATATCTAAACCCAGTTTTTTAATTGTTGTTCGTGCTTTTTCGTTAACCGGTTCAATATAACCATCATAAGTATATTTAAAATATTTTTCACAATCTTCATCTAATGGAGAGATTAAAAGTTTATCATCACCTTTCAAGTTACCACAATGACGTGGTTCTCCTTTCTTTATTTGGTTTTGACATGAACAAAGCATGTTAGAAAAGTCAAGGGCTTTTTCAGGATAGCACTCCTGTGGAAGAAAATGTTCAATATGACTGTCTGTTGCAATGACTTCTTGTTCACAATAACAGCAGATATAGCCTTGTTCTTCCATTAAAGCCGTCTTAACAATAGATTTTTCTGGATTTCGTAAGTTGTTATACGAAGGTTGCCAATTGTCATTGGCAAGCCCTTTCCATTCAGTGAATTTTTTAGGTTCACTGCCCTTTTTAATCTGCTTCATTTACCAATAATTTCCATCCGTTTGAGCAAAATCTTTGCTTTAACCAATTCAGAATCCATACCTATCTCGGTTTGCAATTCATTGATTAAATCTTTTGCCTCTGCTAATTTTTTAGCTTGAATTAATACGAACAGTTCATGTAACCGTTGCTTTTCTTTTGAAGGGCGTGCATCTGTCTCCATCAAATCCTCTAAAATACGATCTGTATTCTTACCATAAGACTCTTCTGGATTTGAGTATTCAATGCCTTTTTCGGTTTGTTTGAGTATAAACACACTTTCCGGTTTGACATGGCTAATAATCTGTGGAGAATGCGTTGTGATAATAAATTGACAATTTGGGAATATTTTTTGTAAGTTAGGCACAATCGAACTCTGCCAACTCGGATGAAGATGTAAATCAATTTCATCAATTAAAACAATGCCATCTTGTTGCAATGGATTATCACTTTTGGGATTAGCAATGATTAAGCGGCGTACCAAATCAGCAACTAATGCCATCAAGGTTTTTTCACCCGCCGAAAGTTGATTGATATTCAATAAAACCTTGTTTTTTTCTATACATAAATCTCCTTCTGGATTTTCTCGCCAGTTGATATGTAAATTATCGAACGTATTTTGCTCGTCGCTTATCATCTGATAAATCGCTGTGCGAATCATTTCATATCGTTTATTATTTCCATCTTGCCTTTGAATGTTTTCCTGCCATTTAAACCAAGCGAAAAAATGGTTGAAATCAAATGGGGCTTCTTTCAATGCTGATATGTAAGCTGCAAGCGTGTTGGTTTCCAAATCGACACTGGAAAAGTCTATCTCAGCAATCGGCGCATTATGAATGGAATAATAGACAAATAAAGGTAAATGCGCTTTATGTGATTCCAGCAATTTTTTGAGAAACTGGTTCAGCTCGTTATTATTGGCTGGCACTTTTAAGGAGAATTGGCTATCATCAATTGATATATCAACACTGATATTAAGCTTGTCGATATTCTTGGTTAAATTTGCTCTAATCTCTTCGCGAATACTATTATTAACCAATAAAGCGGGTAAATGGAATTTTGTAGGGGAAGCAATTTCATTATTAAACTGAGTAATTGCGACTTCCAAAGCTCTATCAAATAAGATAGCAATACTTTTTAATATGGTGGTTTTTCCTAAACCGTTTTTTCCGATTAAAACAGTCAGTTTTTCATGGAAATTAAGTTCAAAACTTTTAAAACAACCTATATTATTGAGTTTTAATTGGGTTAGTTTGGTTGTCATTTTTCTTGTGAATCAAAAGGCAATTTGTAAGTAACTACTCAGCCTTGAAATCAATTTCAAGGCGAACGGTTGCATTATTAATAATAATGCTCATAGCGACACCGATTAGCACTAGGCTGAGTTTTGTTATTTTCTTTAACATGTTGATTCTCCTAAGTATTTTGAATAAAATTTAACGAATTATTGTAACTACTCAGTCTTAAAGCGTTGCACTCCAAGACGCACATGAAGCGTTGTACTCCAAGACGCACAAAGCTAAAGCGTTGTACTCCGATACGCACATGAAGCGTTTTCGAGGTTTTAGTTTTTTTGAAAACTAAAACTCGATCATCAAGTTTTTCGTATTCTAACGCTAACTACAAGGATTGTATATAAGAAGGGATTAAAAACGCTAACGACAAGGATTGTCTCAGAGCGAAGGGATTAAAAACGAGCATAACCTCGATCCAATCCATTCGAGGCTAAAGTTTTTCTTCAAAAAACTTTAGCCTCGAATCTTATATACAATCCTTGTAGTTATTGTTTGGAGTAACGAGAAAACTTGATGATCGAGTAAAACCTCGAACTCCATTCACATTTCAAGGCTGAGTAGTTACAAGTTTTTTTACTAAGAATTGGTAACGACTCAGGGCAACCACAAGGGATTGCCCTGAATAGAGATCGGTTCATTTAAGTTTGGACAAATTCTTCAAAAACAGCCTTCACTAATTCCCCTTCCAATTCCAATAGTTCATCAAACAGTTTCAGTATAAATCTATTTGGAAAAGCCTCTTTGCGTATTGATAAGACATGCTTAATCGAATCTCTAGGTGTTAATCCATGCTGACAAAGAACACCGCAAGCCACCGCCGTTGAACGTGAAATACCTGCATGACAATGCACTAATAAATTATCAGTAGGTACTAATGATGCTGTAAATGCCAAAATCTCTTGAATTTGCTGAGACGTTGCTAATTGAAATTCTGTTCTAAAATAATGATTCCAAGTATCTTCTGGCGTTATATCATGGAAATAATAACGCCGTAGTTTCTCATCAGCGACGGGAATGATGAAAAAATTAGTGTTTTCAATCACAGGATCAAGCAAACTAACGGTGTGGGTTGCCCAGGTTTTTGATAAATCTACAGCATCGTATAAATTGCAAATCTTTAATTTAAACATGATTAACTTCTTTTGTTTTAACCGGAAATATGAATGATGAATGGTGAATGAAGAAGTTCCATTCAACGATCACAGTGCCATTAATTCTCCTCGCAAAGAATTAGGCAATGCTTCAGTAATTTTAACCGCCACAAATTTTCCTATTAAAGAAGCATCAGCTTTAAAGTTCACCACCCGATTATTTTCAGTGCGCCCTGCCATTTCTTGAGGATTTTTACGCGAAGGATGTTCAACCAAAATTTGTTGAACCGTGCCAACCATAGATTCACTGATGCTCATACTCCCTTCTATAATACGCGCTTGCAACTTAGCGAGCCGCTGTTTTTTAACGGCTATCGGCACATTGTCTGGCATACTCGCTGCTGGTGTACCAGGGCGGGGACTGTAAACAAAGCTAAAAGAGTGATCAAAACCAACCTCTTCGATTAATTGCATCGTCGCCTGAAAATCAGCTTCCGTTTCTCCAGGAAAGCCAATAATAAAATCAGAAGATAAGCTCAAATTAGGACAAGCTTCTCGTAGCCTACGCACTTTTTGTTTATATTCCAAAGCCGTATGTCCTCGCTTCATTAAACTTAAAATCCGATCCGAACCACTTTGTACGGGCAAATGTAAATGACTCACTAATTTAGGTACTTCAGCATAGACTTGAATTAAATGCGCTGACAATTCTTGAGGATTGGAAGTCGTATAACGAATTCGTCCGATTCTCTCAAATGCAGCAATATAAGTGATTAATAAAGCCAAATCTGCAATTTCGCCATTTGCCATTCGCCCCCGATAACCATTCACATTTTGCCCTAACAGCGTAATTTCCCGCACACCTTGCTCAGCCAACACCGCAATTTCACCAATGACATCATCAAAAGGACGACTTACTTCCTCGCCGCGTGTATAAGGTACAACACAAAAAGTACAATAATGGCTGCACCCTTCCATAATAGAGACAAAAGCAGTTACTCCCCTCGCCATCGGCTTTGGCAAACAATCAAATTTTTCAATTTCTGGAAAAGATATATCAATCAAAGACTTATGAGTTTTTTGTGTCTCTGTGAGCATAGCGGGCAAACGGTGCAAAGTTTGGGGACCAAAAATTAAATCCACATAAGGCGCACGTTGACGAATAGCCCCCCCTTCCTGACTTGCGACACAACCACCAACTCCAATCACAATATGAGGCTGTTTCTCTTTCAGTTGTCGCCACATCCCCAAATATGAAAACACTTTCTCTTGAGGCTTTTCGCGCACAGAACAGGTATTGAGCAACAATACATCCGCTTCCGTCGGATCATCAGTAAATTCTAGCCCATGAGAAACTTGTAGAGCATCTGCCATGCGTGAAGAATCATATTCATTCATCTGGCAGCCAAGGGTTTTAATATAAAGTTTTTGTTTCATAGAATCAGTCATTATCAATGAGGTGCAAATTTTATCAGTTTGAGTCTGTGTAATCTACTTAAAGTGTAACTACTCAGCCTTGAAATGCGAATGAATGGAGTACAACGCTTCAGCTTTGTGCGTATTGGAGTACAACGCTTCAGCTTTGTGTATTGGAGTACAACGCTTCAGCTTTGTGTATTGGAGTACAACGCTTCAGCTTTGTGTATTGGAGTACAACGCTTTAAGACTGAGTAGTTACCTTAAAGTACGGATTAAGTTAATTAATAATTAATAGAGGTTCTTGCAAAACTCTGAACACACGAGGTTTAAGCGATTTTTGAAACGGATTTCTAATCTCTAAACATATCCCACGCGAGGTTTAAGAAATCCGATTTTTTCAAAAATCGGATTTCTAAGGCTAAAAACAGTTTTGCAAGAACCTCAATAATTAATAATTAATAATTAATAATTAATAATTAACTCTATTTCTTGCAGCGATAACTATTCCGAAATCCCGCTATGCTATTAGCTTTGATATAAAAGTTAAAAAAAAATTTTAAAAAGTTAAAAAAAGTCTTGCTTTATTTATTTGGTATGGTAGAATTGGCACGTTGCTTTAAATGAAAGTACCAATCTCATTGTTATTCCTCCTTTATACTTTAAATGACTTTTCATTTAAAGCAAAAACTGATGCTATCGCTTGGTGCGATAGTATCGGTCATTTTTTTTCATCCCATTATTTATAAACATCCATCAACTTTAAATATCGCCGTTAAGGCTTATGGACAAGGATTAGGATGCTGTTTATGAATCGCTTCGATAGCTTCAAGCACCTCATCCTCCAATTCCAAATCAATACTAGCGATATCCGCTTTTAATTGTTCCATTGTCGTTGCACCAATAATATTGCTCGTGAGAAAAGAGCGACTGTTTACATAAGCCAAAGCCATTTGCGCTGGTTCGAGTGCATATTTTTTGGCTAATTGTACATACGCCTCTGTCGCTTTAAGAGCCGCTTCATTTTTTATGTAACGATCAAAACGCTCAAATAAAGTCAATCTCGCACCTACAGGATGCGCCCCGCCCTGATATTTACCCGACAATACACCAAACGCTAAAGGCGAGTAAGCCAATAATCCCACTTTTTCACGATGAGAAATTTCCGCTAAACCAACTTCATAAGTACGGTTCAAGAAGTTATAGGGATTTTGAATACTCACAATTTTGGGTAAATCGCATTCTGCGGCGAATTTTAAATAACTCATCACACCCCAAGGGCTCTCATTAGACACACCCACATAACGAATTTTACCCGCCTTGACCAATTCACCTAAAGCATCTAAGGTTTCTTCAATAGCTGTACTTTCCTCACTGTCATTATGGATATAGCCCAATTGTCCAAAAAAGTTGGTATTCCGATCAGGCCAATGGACTTGGTACAGATCAATATAATCCGTTTGTAGGCGTTGCAAGCTCCCTTCGACAGCGAGACGGATATTGTCACGATTCAGGCGTGGTCCACCTCGGACATGGCTAGATATCTCTCCTGGACCAGCGACTTTAGTCGCCAAAATAATTTTATCCCTATCTTGACGTTTCTTTAACCAACTGCCAATATAAGTCTCAGTGAAGCCATAAGTTTCCATTTTTGGCGGCACGGGATATATTTCTGCTGTATCAATAAAATTGACACCTTGGCTTAGGGCATAATCCAATTGTTTATGAGCCTCGGCTTCGGTATTTTGTTCGCCCCAAGTCATTGTACCTAAACAGATACGACTGACTTTGAGATCAGTGTTTCCTAAAATACTGTATTTCATCATTTATCCTTATCAGAGAAAACTAAACCTAACAGGTTTTTAAAACCTGTCAGGTTTGAAGCAACGTTGTAATCGTAACTACTCAGGTAATGCCTCATTAACGTAACTGATGTTACGCAGGGTGCTTCTATTCGATCTTAGAAATCCGATTTTTTCAAAGATTTCTTAAACCTCGTTTCGCCGCTTGCTTAGAAATCCGATTTTTTTCAAAAATCGGATTTCTTAAACATCTTGGAAACATAGTGCGTAACATCAGTAACGTAATATTAGATACTACCTGAGTAGTTACAGGAAATCAATCAAATCTTCAAAGTGATAGATACGGTAAAATATGTACATTCGTCTGTCATATCGGGTATTTATCTTGAAAAAGCGATTATTTTTGAATTTCATCCGATTAATAAAAAGCACTTGAAACTTTCTGTATTGAGAATGCGAATTAAGAGTTAAAATAGGAGTTCGAGGTTTAAGTTTTTCTTCAAAAAACTTAATTCGAGGCTAAAGTTTTTTCTTCAAAAAAACTTTAGCCTCGAATCGAAAACGCTTCAGCTTTGGGCGGAGGACTGATAAAGCTAAAGCATTCGACTTGAGTTTTTTGAAGAAAAACTCAAACCTCGAATGTACTCCAAAATACAAAGCTAAAGCATTTTAAAAAAAATTCAACTCTTAATTCGCAAAGTAGAATGCAGAATTATTTTATGAGGCTTTGCGTTAATGATAACTGTTCAATCGCTTCAACCTGAAATTCGGTATAACAGAACTAACACCATAAACAACCCCTTAAACAACCCCTTCCTCAAAATCTCATCAAATCATCAACGTTGATATCGCTTCACTCGTGACTTCGTTTCCAGAAAAAAAAAGCCCCAAGTCAAACGACTTAAGACTTTAAGTTGGTTTGGGGAAGGGGTATTTTGAGGTTTTGCCCTTTTTCCGGTCAGTTATTGGTGCCGTTGCACCGTCTTTTTGGTGCAACGGCCTACAGGGCTGGTTGCCGCAATCAATTCAGTCCAAGGCACAATAACAGATTCTTGAACCGTTTGTATGATTTCAACAGTAAATAAAACGCCTTGAATGAGTAGGAAAAGTAGGAAAAAACGTATCTTCTCTAAATTCTGTGGAAAAAACCTGACAGGTTCGCTGCACGTTTACCCACACTTTTTGAGAAGATACGAAAAAACGTCGCATCGTCGTTATATTTTATTCTTAAATGGTACGTCGGTTAGTTCAATAACAAGTTTTCGCGACAACCCGTTTATAGAGAGTCATAAAATTTCTTTTTCGTCACACCTGCTTGTCTAGCCATTGAACTAATCAGAAATTGACTAAACGGTGCTTTGGGACAATCAACGGTCACTTTATAACGTCTTCCATCACTATCCTTTATCCATTGTTCGTGTGATGTACCACCTCCTTCCTTAGACCTTTTTTTGAAACCCAGATTTTTAAGGAGAGTTTTAACCTGTTCACAGGTAAGTGGTGGATAGTGAGAACTCATATTCTTACCTGACTATATGGTGTTAAAGGCAAGGGTTCTTTGAAGAGATGATATAACCCCGTTTTTGCGTGTATAAAACGAGACCTAAATACATAAGAATAATACTTGAGCCACTCCAATAGAGGTGCCTTGCGAGTCAGTAACTGTTCAGCATATTCTTTATCTTCCCCAACAAGTGCGTCAAAAACATATTCTTTAATCATGCTTTCAAGTTTTGTCTTAGCCTGTTCAAAGGTATCTGCTTGAGCGGCTAAATCAAAATCAAGGCAAAAAGCTATCCATTGTCCTTCATTATGCCTTGCATAACATCTTAATATTAATGTATTTATTTTCATTATAGCAATCTCGGCACGGGTTCAATTAACATCCTACGTTGGCTACATTGAATTGAACCATGCCGTTTTTTTTACATTGGTGAGTTTTCAGTATAACAGAACTAACACAATAAACAACCACTTAAACAACCCCTCCATTGAAATCTTATCAAATCATCAACGTTGATCTCGCTTCGCTCGTATTTCCACAAAAAAAAAGCCCCAAGTCAAACGACTTGAGGCTTTAAGTTGATTTTGGGAAGGGGCGTTTTGAGGATTTACCTTTTTGTCTGTCAGTTATTGGTGCCGTTGCACCCAAAAAACGTTGCTCACCCGACCTGGCTTAGAAACATAAAAATCACAATAATACCTCTCTGATAACATCAGGACGCTTATCAGCAATTTCGATCAAGCACATGACATTTGCTGGTGGATTGTGACATCCTTGTTCCCAATCACATAATGTACCGATTGGTGTACGAATTAGTTGTGCAAAATGAGATTGTGACAATCCTAACTTTTTTCGCGTTGCTCGTACCATTAATTGCTCAGGTGTATGTATACAGGCTGATTTACCCTCTATCATTTCTTGCAAGGATTCTCGGAGATCAGGCAATGATTCGCCGGCGTCAACTTCTATTGCTTTAGCTATTTTTTCAATATCCATCATTTAGCCTCCTTAATTTCACGTTGAGAAATATTTTGATGTACACGATTAATACAACAAACAACCCCTTAAACAACCCCTTATTCAAAATCTCATCAAATCATCAACGTTGATATCGTTCCACTCGTTACTGCCATAAAAAAAGCCCAAAATCAAACGACTTGAGGTTTTAAGTTGATTTGGGGAAGGGGTGTTTTGAGATTTTATTGCCTGTCAGTTATTGGTGCCGTTGCAACCAAAAAGACGGTGCAACGGCCTACCGGGCTTTAAAAGGCTATGCGTACCCCTTCGCTCGCTCAAATTTTTTGATTTGAGCATAAAGCGTTTCAACTGTTTCACCTTCAAATAATTGATCTCGAATGTTCAAGTAATCGCTGTCGCCTTTCTGCCATGTTGCCAAAAGACGCGCCATTTTTGAGGGTTGTTATTATTCTCAAATGCCAATATAGAAGAAGTGGCCAATACGATTTGCCCCATTTCAGTCAGTTGCATAATAGTGACACAAGTTCTCCAAGCAAATTCTTGGTTGAGTTTGGTCATCAAAGGGTCGATTATAGACACTGGTATCTAAATAAACGGTGATCATTTTGCTTTCCATAAATAAATCGTATCACTTCGCGAAGATCACTCAGAAAAAATCTGATGAAACGGTGTATCAATAGACATCTTTCCTAAATAGCATTTTCAATCCAATTTTGTTAAAATGTTTAATTCACAAAATAATCAAAAGAAAAATCCATGAAAAAATACAAAGAAATAGAAACTGAAACACCTGAAACATTTAAACGAATGACAGGACTTTCAAAAGCCAACTTTAAATATTTATGTGATAAAACAGATACTTATATTAAAGAGGAAAAGTAATCCGTTAAAACAACGGGGTTTAAAAAAATCCAAACTGTCCTTAGAAGATGGTATCTTGTTAACGATTTATTATCTTCGTCATTATCCAACCTTCGAGGTTTCCGTTTTTCTTCAAAAAACGGAAACCTCGAAATCAATTTGGCTGATGTTTTTGATATCAGTGAATCTTATTGCTATAAGATTTATTCTCGTTTGGGAACTTAAAGCATTCTAAAATAGTTGAAGCATTTAAGCCTTTAGACATTGAATTATCGGCAAAACTTAAAAATAATAATGAATTTTCTGAATTTTTAATGGGAAAATATGGTAAAAATATTTCAAACAGATGATTTATTTCAAATAATAGATGATCTTGTTCTTCATAGAAATGACATTGCTCATGGGACTCAAACTGACACTATCTTAGGACTTACTGAATTTGAGAATTATATTGAATTTTTAGAAAGATACTGCAAGGCGATATTTGAAACTATTGTTGAAAAAGAAATTCAATATGAAGCAAAATATTTATATAAAAAAATTATAAACATAAAAGAGGTTTATAAACAAGGTTCTATTTTATGTTTTGAAATTGAAAACAATACGATAAGGAAAGGTGATTTTATAATTATTGAAACACCTGACAACCATTTTTTTAAAAAAGAAATTTTTGAAATTCAAAAAAATAATGCACGATTTGTTGAATTAAATGTCACATCTAAAACTGATATTGGAGTAAATCTTGGGAATGGAATGACCAAAAAACAGATATTTTATATTAAGAAAAATTGTAACTACTCAGGGCAACCACAAGGGTGTGCAGCATAAGAATATTTTCGTCATTCGACATAAGAATATTGTTGTAGGCTGCACACCTTTATGGTTGCCCTGAGTAGTTACGAAGAAAAATTAAACCAAATATTCTTTGTACAGAACGTAGGTTTTGCCCACCCTACCCGACTGCATTCCCACGCCAGCGCGCTCATCGTTATACATAAGTCAAAAATCGTCAAAAGTAGGATGGGTAGAGTGAAACGAAACCCACCATTTGGTTCGGTGGGTTTCGCTCTCGCTCTACCCACCCTACGAAAAAACAATTTAAATCAAATACTTAAATACTTGTGTATAACGATGAGCGCCAGCGCGTGGGAACGAGAAACACCCCTTCCCCAAAATCAACTTAAAGCCTCAAGTCGTTTGACTTGGGGCTTATGGAAACGAATCGCGAAGCGATATCAACGTTGATGAATTGATGATATTTCAATCTTGCTCAAGTGGTTGGTTATTGCGTTAATCTGTTATACTTAACATAAGATTGAGATTATTGAGTACTTTTCGCTCAAACACCTAAATAAACCTCATCTGCATTCGCCCTTTCAGACGGGTGGGCAAGATTGCTGCCCATCGTTAAAACTGATGTGCCGATGCACACAACGTTTGCCCACCTGGCTTAGGTGTTTGCTCACGCAAAGACGCTAAGGAATCAAAAATCACCTTAACGAAATGATAAATATGATCATTCAAGTTTTTCTTCAAAAAACGATTGAGTTCCTTTGCGCCTTTGAAATTTTTTATGAAAATCAATCAGGTTGAGTCGTTACATTTTTTATTAGATCAGTTTGCCCAATTTTTCGATTCATTATCGATTTTTTATTTAAGATCAATAATTTATAGTAAATTATGCGAAATGTAAATGATAAAATATCAGGACAAATTAACCTGATAAAAGTTATACTTTATAGGAGTTCACATACATGAACGAACAGGAATATGCCGGGTTTTGGATTAGAACTGGAGCAGCAATAATAGATACAATATTAATGTCAATAATAATTCTGCCAATACTTACTGCGATATATGGAACAGATTATTGGGTCACTGAGTCTTTTATTCAGGGTTTTTGGGATGCCCTGTTAAATTACATATTACCCGCCATTGCAATTATTATTTTCTGGCTTTATAAATCTGCTACTCCTGGAAAAATGGTCACAAAACTAACCATAGTCGATGCAAAAACGGGAGGAAAACCCTCTACAGGTCAATTCATCGGACGCTACTTTGGCTACTATGTTTCAATGATTCCGTTATTTCTTGGGATAATATGGGTTGGTATTGATAAACGAAAACAAGGATGGCATGACAAGCTTGCTGGCACAGTAGTCATTAGAAAATAATGAGTTTTTTTCTCGTTCCCACGCCGCCAGCGCTCATCGTTATACATAAGTCATGTAGGTCGGGTTAGATGGCGTCGCAAAAAAACGTAACCCGACATTTATCTAAAACATCGAATGCTTTCGCCTCGAATTGAATTTTCAGGAAAATGTCGGGTTACGTTTTTTTGCGACGCCAGCTAACCCGACCTACATAGCTACATAGCTAACCCGACCTACATAGCTAACTGAAAAACGATACATTAACTGTTTTATGACAAAAAAACAAAGTAAAGTAGAACCATCTCAAGCAGAGCAATTTAAAGCGTTGACTTGGGTTGAACTCACCAATTGGGCAGGTTCAACTATTGTCTCAAGGGGAAAAGCTTATCAACAGGGTAAGCGTGTGAGTCAATTGGCTAAAACGTCTGAGGGAAAATTAGTCGCTTGGGTAAAAGGGACAGACATTTATGCGACTCAGGTAGAGATAAATGCTGATGGTTCGCTTGATTCTAATTGTTCTTGTCCTTATTGGGCGACTTGCAAACATGCGGTTGCCGTTGTGCTTGAATACTTGGAACAGGTCAAAAAAGGTAAGAATGTCCCCTCTACAGACAATGATGATCAACGTCTTTCGCAATGTCATTCCAGTTGGGATGATGATGATGAGATGGAAGATTCTGAGGAAAAAATGACGACTTCAAGTATTTTTCGTGAATATTTAGAAGACCAGACAAAAGAGCAACTGATTAACCTGTTGGAGGAATTAGCTGCTAATGACTCTAAAGTTCACAAAACATTACAAGATAGACGTAATCTGGCGAGTGGTCAGGTAGAAAACATAGTGGATTCAATCAAAGAAGACATTTCTGAACTGGAGGATGTTGACGATTACTATGATGATTGGAATGATTATCGTGGACACGATAACGATATTGATTTATCCCAAATGCAACAGCGTTTACAAGATTTATTGGCTCAAGGATATGCTGATCAAGTACTGAGTTTAGGGGAAGAAATCTTATCAGCCGGGAAGCGTCGAGTAGAAATGGAACACGAAGGGGAATCCATTGAAGAGATCGCAGACTGCATGACAGTCGTTTTTAAAGCGGTTTCACAATCCGCCCTGTCTGTTGTTGATCAAATGCTTTGGGTAATAGATATAGAATCAGAGAGTGATTATGATCTTTGTTCTGGTTCTCATGTATTCTGGGAACAAGAGTTTACCAAGGCGAATTGGAGTGATATTGCTGAGGTATTGAAGAAAGGTTTAAAACCACCTCCTTCAACTAAAGGAAAAGCGGATTTTCCATTTCGATATCAGCACGACAAAACCGTTAATTTGATTATCGAAGCATTAGAAAAATCGGATCGAAAATCGGAAGTGATTCCATTCTGTCAAAGCCAAGTTGAGCAGAGTCGCCAAGGTTATACGCGCCTGATAACGCATCTGAGAAAAAAAAGGCGCACTGAAGAAGCCATCGAATGGATACACAAAGGTGTTGCAGCGATTCATCAAGAACATCATCTTGTGAATGAACTTCGTCAAGTTTTTCTAGAACTTCAAAGCGAAAGCAGAAATTGGCTTCAAGTTGCTGCCTTAGAAGCAGATAATTTTTTTAATCGTCCTTCATTGCACTCTTTTCAAACTTTGGAAAAAGCCGCTAAACGCGCCAAAGTGTTGCTCACTGTTAGGACTGCGGCTTTACAATATTTGGAAACGGGACAATCTCCACTTACGGTTAAAACCACTGCTAAAACCACTAAAATAGCCAAAACAGCGAAAGCGGCTCAAAACGCAATTTGGCCTTTACCAAAACCAGAAATCGAATTACCAAAAGAACGTTTTTCGACAAAATTTCCCAACAGGAGCACTTTAATTGAAATTGCCATCGCGGAAAAACAACCCGATGAAGTGATGCGTTGGTATCAACCACCCAGTACGAAACCTTCCAGATTTGGTGGTAGTCATTTTGATAACGAAATTGCCAATGCGGTCGCCGATACTTATCCAGACACCGCCATTGTCATCTGGAAAAACAGTGCAGAAAGTTTGATTGCCAATATAACAGTAAAAGCCTATCAACAGGCTGCGCCCTATTTACAAAAGGCGCAAACACTGCTGCAAGAAAAGGGCAGAAAAAAAGAATGGGAAGATTATCTTCAGAATTTGCGAATAACTCATGCACGTAAGAAGCGTTTGTTAGAAGTCCTTGACGGTTTGGGCGGAAAGCGTATTATTGACTAGTACACTGTCAATTTGAATTGGTGAGACAAAAAGACCTGACAGGTTTCCAAAACCTGTCAGGTCTAAGACTACCCGTACAAAAAGACCTGACAGGTTTCCAAAACCTGTCAGGTCTAAGACTACCCATCAAAATTAGCTTGACAAGGTACTAGTACATTGTCAATTTTAATTTGTCTGGTGATACAAAAAGACCTGACAGGTTTTGGAAACCTGTCAGGTATAACACTACCCGTCAAAATTAGCTTGACAGTGTACTAGTACAAGAAAGCGAAAATACCCAAACCATCGCTAGATCACCACGACTTATTGGGGTACGACCAAATTTTTTAATCCTTTTAGATTGTTTAAGGTTTCTTGATGGTTAGGCTCATATTTTAATGCCTCCAAATAACTTGCTTTTGCCAACAGTAGGCGTTTAACATCCCGCTTTTCATAGCCCTCTTTGTGGTAAGTCAGTCCGATGCGGAAGAAAATATCGGCATTTTCACGGTTGTACAATAACGCTTTGCGATAATAGTACCTTGCTTCTTCGTATTGACCCTTATTTTGAGAATGATAAGCGTGTTTAGAATAGGCCAAGACAATATAATCTCTGAGTTTGTGGATAAATTTTTCTGGTGTCCAGTCTTCTCCTTTTCTAAAAGGGTACATTTTCGTATGGCGACTTCCGAAAGCGGGGATATATATGAATATTGATGGATAACCAGTCCCCTTGTATTGCTTAAATAATTGCTTTTCCTCTGCGCTGTTATCTGGAATCATTTTTACTCTGAGTATATTATTCAGAAACTCTTTGAATTGGTCATGACTAAAGTAATTACGTTCCAATTTTTTACACCACGGACACCAATCGGCATGAAAGTACAATATAACTGGCTCTTCTAAGGAATGGGCAGTCGTCATTATTGTCTCGTATCCATCAGCACCTTCTTCCCAAGATGAGAAACTTAAAGAATCAGGTTGTTTTTCCTCTGCCTGAAGTTTTTTTGCTTCTTCCCAAACATTAGGATTGGATACCGGTTGCTTTGTTTCTGTTTGAAGAACTTCTGGTTCTTCCCGATAGTTGGGGTTAATCGTCGGTTGCACTTCTTCCCGATAGCTGGGGTTAACCGTTGGTTGAACTTCCCGATAGTTGGGGTTAATCGTCGGTTGAACTTGATAGCTGGGGTTAATCGTCGGTTGAACTTCCCGATAGTTGGGGTTAATCGTCGGTTGAACTCCCCGATAGTTGGAGTGAATAGTCGGTTGCTCTGTTTGAAATTCTTCCTCAGCAGAGTACGGAACAGATTGATATTGAGTATAGCCAAAATACATTAAGCCGATGACCAACACCGGCAAAATGAGTTTTATTAGCGAAAAACGACGTGGTGTCTTTTTCATTGCTTGTCGCTGCCGTCTCCTTGTTTCTCGCTGATCTTCTTCCTGAAGTCGGGTATTGTCGTAGGCGGCTCTTTTTTGGGTATCGCCAAGAACAGAATACGCTTCTCTTATTTCTGCTATCTTGCTTTTGTATTCCTGCTTGACCGTATTAACCGTATTTTGAGTCAGTTCCTTGACTAAAGGTTGATTGGTATAGGGAGCAATTCTTAATATTTGGTAAAAATTGGTCTGTGTACTCGACTCCGCTTTCAGTTTGCGATCATAATCTTGGCGACGTACTGAATTGGCAATGATGGAATAGGCTTTTTTCATTTCCATCAAATGGGTTTCGTACTCTTTTGTTGCTTTATCAAGAACGTTTTGAGCCTTTTGTTTCATTTGCACCGATTCCGTGTTTTTAGGAATGGCTAATATTTTATAGTAATCTTTTTGCATTGATCATTTCTCCCGTGATTGCTCCAAAGGCTTCTCTCAACATGGCACAGCATTCTTCAATATCCTTACCTTCTGTGACCACTTCGGGCCATTCAATGAGTTGCCCCATATAGCCTGAGTCAATTTTGAGATATTTAGCGAGGAGTTTTAATTCGTTTATTTCGTCAATTCGTTGTACTCTGCTTAAAAAAGTCAGGTGTGCAACGTGTTTTGGTTGCCCACCATTTCGTTAAAACCGGAGATTATCCACATATATGAGACGATATGAATGCCGTTGCCCACCACGTTTGCCCACCCCGGCTTGTTAGCACTCATTCAAGCCGCTATTTTGGTGTTTATAATGCACATTGTTCAAGGGCATGAAGAGCATTCTTTGAATCGTGCTGGACAATATTGTTTAGATAATTTGTAACTACTCAGCCCTTAATATTTAGTACAACGGATAAGGGGAATGAACTTCGAGGCTAAAGTTTTTTCGTTAAAAAAACTTTAGCCTCGAATGGATTGTGAGGCGTTTACTCGTTCCCAACGCCTTCGTTGGCATATCGTGACTGCGTCACCATTAAAATTTTTATTTTCCACTAGACGCTGGAGCGTCGTTGTACGCCAGTGTGTCCATGAGAAATCCCCCGCACTTTTAATCACCTTAAAAGGGGGAATTTCCATGAGGTTCATCTATTTAAGCCCTTTTCCCACTTTCTCCCGTCATCACCGCTTTCCCGATTAAATGCGCTAAACGCAACGCTTCTGGTACATGTCCAGTGTGTGTCAGTTGGTGAAGAATTTGACCAACGGTTTCGAGGCTAAAGTTTTTCTTTAAAAAACTTTAGCCTCGAAAGGATTTTCGCCTGGTGCTTGAAAATAAAAAGGTTCTTGTACCTGAATTGGCCCCGCTTTTTGAATCAAGGAAAGGCGTTTAGCCGTATTCGGCAAATTTTTAAGGGCCTTTTCAATCGCTATCATATTGGGCAATTTACGCATGACAGAAACACAGGGACGTTTCAAACGGCGAGCTAAAAAAGGTAAATCAATTAAATTAAAACCGCCGACGGCTAAACCATCAATCAAGATCAAATGGACTTGATCATAAAATTTGCTATTCAATAGCAATTCGCTCAATACGGCTGTCGCATCATCACCATCTTTTTGTACCGTTCCCCATAGCATCCCTTCAAAGCGTGTTCCAGCGCAAACCACACCAGCGACATTAACACTCGCCCCTTGTTGATTTTCAAATGGCGCGTCATCAAAGCCAATAACACGAATAACCCGTTTTTTTTGAAGCAATTGTTCGAGGTTTTTCATTTGATAGTATCCTACTGCTGTACTCAATTATTTAAAAACCGCCAAATATTAGAATCAGCCAGGTAGCAACGGCACTTTTTTAATGAGGAAGCCGTTGCACGAAAAGGACTGTGCAACGGCCTACCTGGCTTCCAAATCTAAAGGATTCGAGGTTTGAGTTTTTTTTTCAAAAAAACTCAAACCTCGAATGGACTCCAAGGCTTAATTTAATGACATTGCGCTGGCGCGTGGGAACCATAAACCAGAAAATTCCGTGTCCAACCTCTTAAAATTTCGGTGGTAGCCCGGCTTGTTTACACAATTGGTTAGCGGTGATTCTATCAAAAATTCGATGCCTTTTCACCGGAATCGTCTTAATATTGTTGGTATAGATAGAATGGTTCCCACCTTCACGTAACAAATAAAATCCATTGACTTCAAAGTACTTAATTAAATTACGCCGCTTGACAGACATTTTGAATCTCCACGGGTAGTTGTTCTATCAAACTATTTCCTAACGGAATTTCCTGATTTTGCTGATGATAGGCTAAAACCATTTCCTGGAGGGCATCTCTCAACATGGCACGGCATTCTTCAATATCTTTACCTTCTGTGATCACTTCGGGCCATTCAATGAGTTGCCCCATATAGCCTGAGTCAATTTTGAGATATTTAGCAGTGTAACTTTGTAACATTGTTTTTACCTTGTGAGACGTATTTAAAAGAGATGTTAATAGTAAATAATTGATTTTGCTCGTTTTTTATTGAACAGGTACGAATGAAGAAAAAATCAATTAACCCCATCTTTGGCTCAATCCGTTTATTTCCTCAATCCGTTGTACTAAACTATTATTCACTCATTGCTGCTTTAAGGGAATCATTGGGTTCATCAGAGGTTTCCAATAAAGCAAAAAAACGATCACGTTCCACATTGGATAAAGTTATCGTTTCATGTTCTTGCAGTACACGTTTAGCTTGTTCAAAAGCGGTTTCAAGCAAAAAAGTCGTGATGGATTGGTGATATAATGCTGCCGCATGAGCCAATGTATTTTTTATCTCGTATGTTGTTCTTATATTAATAGTTGCTTCTGCAACACTGCTTTGGCTATTGACATTCATAAAATAATATCCTTTTCAGATATGCTTACTCGTTCCCACGCGCTGGCTTCACTGCCATTAAGTTTTCGAGGTTTGAGTTTTTCTTCAAAAAACTCAAACCTCGAAAGGAATATTTATTGGAATCCAAACCTTCAGATTTGGATTATTTCGCTTAAATCTCAAACACTTCCAAATCTAAAGGATTCGAGGTTTGAGTTTTTTTTCAAAAAAACTCAAACCTCGAATGGACTCCAAGGCTTAACTTAATGGCATTGAGGAGGTAGGGTGGGCAAACGTCTTTTTGTTTGCCCACCACTTTTTTAATGAGGAAGGTGGGCAAGAAAAGGACTTTGCCCACCCTACCTGGCTGGTACGAATTAAGAAAAAATCAATTCACCCCATCTTTGGCTCAATCCGTTTATTTCCTCAATCTGTTGTACTCAGCCTAAAAAAGTCAGGTAGTCAGGGCAACGTGTTTTGGTTGCCCACCATTTCGTTAAAACCGGAGATTATCCACACATCTGATACGATATGAATGCCGTTGCACACCACGTTTGCCCACGGGCGCATTCCCATTTTCACGGTTAAGTACAGCGAATTGACGAAATAAACGAATCGGGCGGAAGATTCTACCCGAAATGGTTTCGAGGTTTGAGTTTTTTGAAGCGCGGCGAGTACCCGTTGCATGGAATCAACCAGTTTAAGTTGCCCAAGTTGCCCTGCTCATGACGTTTTTCCACCACCTCCAAAAGACACTTTACATCAATCTGTTCTTGAAGTTCATGAAATTCTCTTTTTCCTCACCGAAAATCCTCTTCAAATTATTGTTTAAACTGATATTTTTTTATTCATCACCGACAATATCAACAGGATAGCCACACTAAAAAACTGTCTATTAAGACATCTACTATTCATGCGAGTTTTAGTTTTTACTGATGATAAAAACTCAAACCTCGAAATGAATTGGCTTGAAATTCGTTTGGCCATTCATAAGAAATGCGTACTCTTAGAGGAGTTTTAATTCGTTTATTTCGTCAATTCGTTGTACTCAATTAACCCTCAAATCGTGAAAATGGGAATGCGCCCTTTGCCCACCTGACCTGGTTTTTCTCCTCTTTTTTAATTACTTATAATCTGGCGATTCACCCCAATTTCTTCAGCGACAGCATTATCACTTGCTCTGATACGACGCATATATTTAAATAGTAATGTTCCAAATTTATTTTCTTTAGGAATGAGACTTTAATAACTTCCAAAGCCTTTAAGCCAAACCTGACAGGTTTAGTTTTGTGTTTTATTAAATTTTCATTCCTTATAGGACTTACGCATTGACAAGAAAGGTATTTTATGAAACTATTTAAATTCAATGTGTTACAAAATTGAGAGGGAGTCATTTTTGACCTTTTCACCAATTTCATTCCGTCATCAATTTTTATAAGTCCCTGATTTTTATAGAGAACATATTTTATTGTGTTTATCAATGCGTCAGTCCTACCTTAGAGTTAATCTAAGTGAAAAATTAGCTTTAATAGTCAATAGACAAAAATGTTGAGTGATTGATGACAATAATTTACAACACTTAACAAAATTGTCAATTGATGATAATCAATTTTGTTTATCTTGATGAAATAAGATCATTTTTTTCAAAAAAAAACGTTATTTTTCAATCACTAACAAGGAAGTAAACATTTTGGATAATTGTCATCTTAATTTTTTCAGGTAGAATGGCGTTAAATTTCTTTTCAGGTTAAGTTCCTCACTAACGGGATAGTCGAGTATAGAAAATTGTCCTGTAAGAGGGGTTGAAATAAAATAATTGGCCCTCATATAAAGTACATCCCCTATTTACTTAAATGATGAGGGGCAGGCGTATAGTTTAGATCGTTGACGCTGTCATGCGACCCAACTATATAAAATACACACATAACTGTTAGAAGATATAGTAGGTGGGCAAGGTTTTTTACTCTATCCACCCTACGCTCCAATGTCATTAAGTTAAGCCTTGGAGTCCATTCGAGGTTTGAGTTTTTTTTTCAAAAAAACTCAAACCTCGAATCCTTTAGATTTGGAAGTGTTTGATATTTAAGCGAAATCATCCAAATCTGACGGTTTGGATTCCAATAAATATTCCTTTCGAGGTTTGAGTTTTTTTTTCAAAAAAACTCAAGTCGAGGCTAACGTTTTTTTTAAAGAAAAAACGTTAGCCTCGACTCGAAAACTTAATGGCATTGACCCTACGCTCGTTAGAGTCTAAATGAAAAGGCGTGAATTGCAATGCAAGGGCAAGTTTTGCTGCACTCACCCTACTTCGTATACCAATAATTAAGGAGTCACACAATGAATGATATAATAAAGGGGCTGATTATTACTGTTTTTGGCGGGATTATTGTAGTTGGTTTTGAATACGGCTATATACCTTTACCATTTAAAGTTAGCCAACCTAACCCACCTATTTATCAGCCCACTGATACAACACAACCTCCCATAGGGACTGGTACTAATATTTCTACTCCTCAACCACCACTTCCTAAAGGCAATGCAGTACAAACTGCTGATGAGAAACGTCTTCGACAAGCAGCAGTTAATGTAGTTCATAGTTATTATGAAGCTCTGAACCGTAACGATGCTGACTCAGCCCTTAGTAAAAGGATTGGCGTAAAAAAACCGCAAAAAGTACGTAATTTGATTAGATATATTGATTGGTTTAGAATTAATAAAGTCAGTCTTAACTCTTTTTCTTCAAATTATGCCACAGTATCGATAGATGTTACAGGCAAGCAGAAAACTCGCCGCCCGGAAAGGTGGGTAGGTACGATTGACTTGGAAAAGGTAGGAGGTGAATGGAAAATCACTAAGTTAAAGTTAAGCAGGTATTAAGACAATGAGGAGAAAAATTCTTTTCTTGTTAGTGGTTATTATAGTGATTTCAACACTGAGTTGTTCACAAGAGGCCACTGACAGCGACAATTCTTCCGTTGACACCACGGAAGAGTCTTCTATACCATCGCAACCGAAACCAACATCAAAACGGTTCACGTATGAGAGAGTAATCAAAGGGCCTATTGAGCAAGTTATCCTATATTTCTATCAGGCTCTTGCTGAAAAAAATTGTGCGAAAGCTATCCAACTGAGACCAGGATATACTGAAAAACGTTGTCTTAAATTACAAAATGTGGATGTTAAAAACATTATCAAGCTTAGGGAAACAACTCATATATCGGTGGTTTACTTAGATATAAGTTATCAACAAGATGGAAAGGAAAAATCCTTCTTTGGGTATGTTAAGCTCGAAAAGATAAATGAACAGTGGTTGATCGTCAACGATTCTTATGCACAAAAATTAGATTTAAAACAATATTTAAAAAAGCATAAGATACCAGCGGCTGTCATACCCACTGTTCAACCTGACACGTCTCCCCAAAAGGTGAAAAAAACTGACTTAGAAAAACCTATTATCCCTATAGAGAAAGGAAGTAGTCCTATACAAATGTCATGTGATTTTTCTTTTGGTTCAGAAGCTATCCTAGAGAGTTGTTGGACAGAGGCAGAACTTGCTGGCAGCCCGCGAGATAAAAAGGTACGCCGTCCCATAAAAAATCCATACCGTCAACCACCCCGGATAACAACGCCTTATGATTTCAAACCACAGGTTGAGTCAAGATTACGCAATTCAATTCGCCGTGTTAAGCCTGATCAGAACAAAAAAATCGTTGCACTCACATTTGACTTGTGCGAACGCACTAAAGAAAAGACGGGATATGACGCGGCCATTGTGAATTATTTAAGAAAGCATCGCGTTAAAGCCACTTTTTATGCAGGCGGTAAATGGATGCACTCCCATCCAGAAAAAGCGATGCAATTGATGGCTGATCCACAGTTTGAAATTGGCAACCATGCTTGGACACATGGCAACATGCGTGTGCTTAAAGGCGAAGAAATGGAAAATCAAATTTTATGGACACAGGGACAATATCAAGTTTTACGGAATCAATTGCTATTAAAGTTAGAAAACGGGCAATGTCCAGTGCCGAACACAGAAATGAATAAGATTCCTCTTATTCCCTTAACTTTTCGGTTTCCTTATGGAACGTGCAATGCGAAATCCTTACAAGCCCTTGCCAACTACGGCTTACTGGCGGTGCAATGGGATGTAGTCACAGCCGATCCGTCACGTAAACAAAGCGCAAAGGCTATCGCCAGAACGGTTTTACGCAACGTAAAACCCGGCTCAATTGTTATTGCCCATGCTAACGGGCGTGGTTACAACACCGCTAAAGCACTACCTCTATTCATTCCTGAATTGAGAAAGCGCGGTTATCAATTTGTGACTGTATCGGAGTTATTAAATTCAGGAAAAGTCGTCACCACTGAAACCTGCTATGAATTGAAACCGGGTGACAATAAAAGATATGATCGGCTATTTGGCAAAGGCACAGAGTGAATGAAGTTAATGTTTTAGCAAGAGGTTTTTTATGTCTCAAGTCCCTTTTAAACGCTCTAATTATACGCTTAGTGCATGTGACTTACGCGAATTAACCCAAGAAGAAATGGTCAAAGTCAGTCAATCCCTCGTACAAATGGAGCCTTGGCGTACATTAGGCTATTCTGCGGAATCTCTATCAAACTATTTACATCGCCCTGATCCATTACTTTATAAATATGCTTTCGAGGCTAAAGTTTTTTCGTTAAAAAAACTTTAGCCTCGAAAGTTGTTCATAACAAAATCGTCGGGGTTATGTGTGTGCGCTATCCTTGGTTACGAGGTGCGTGTTTAAAATTATTGGCTATTTATCCCTCACAACAGGGACAAGGATTAGGGCGTGATATAATACAATGGCTCGAATTACACCATTTACGCAATCTCTGGACTTTAGTTTCCTCATTTAACCATGATGCACGTCATTTTTATCAAAAAATGGGGTTTGTGGAAATTGGTCAATTGGACGATTTTATTGTAGCGGGTTATGATGAAATCTTATTGCGTAAAGTCAGTATATAGACTTTCAGAAAAAAGTCAATACCAGACCTGGCAGGTTCAAAAGAAAACCTGCCAGGTCAAAATCAAGTTGTGCCTTTGACCTGCCAGGTTTGGTTTTAACCTGGCAGGTCTGGTTTTAAAGTTGACTCAATTATTTTTCTGAATTTCGCAGCCCACACGAATATAAAATCAACAAAAACACAGGAATGGTGAAACATAGGAATGGCATCTCGGTATTCGATAATCCAGATAGCCTAAAGGATAAAGGATTTATTCCAAATTGGTTAGATTCAGAAAGTCTTCCGAAAACACTTCAAATCAAACAAAGGGGTAATTAACAGTTCTTGATAATTTGCACATATTTGTATAAATTTATGCCATTATAAATAGATTAATGAAGGTCAAAAATATTAATTGCTAATAAATTTGACATGATAATTATATATCTGTAGTATGCAGATTATAGGTGAAATGTTTTAATCTGTGATTGAAAGTGATTAAAATTTGGTCACAAAGGTATCTAAGTATCAGCCGGGTCGGGTCAATGCCATTAAGTTAAGGGCAACCATAAAGGATTGCCTCTACATAAAATGCGGTCCTCTGTAGGGGCAATCCCTTGTGATTGCCCTTAACTTAATGGCATTGCCAGGTCGGGTGGGCAACTTTGGTGCAACGGCACATTTTCCAATAAACGAATTAATGGTCTGAATCCGCTAAGTGGACATTGTTTGCGGCTTTGTTAGCACAATAAGAGGCGTTCTGGGTTTTAATATGCGATTTATATTTACTGTTAAGAATTTTGGCCAAATTAAAGAAGCAAAGGTTCAAGTTAAAAATTTGACGGTATTAGCTGGGCAGAATAACTCTGGAAAAACCTATGTTTCTAAGGCGTTATATTCATTTTTTAATACGATGAATACTTCAGGTATTCGTGACATATTATCTGATGAAAATACACAACAAATTGTTGGAACGTTATTGAAAAAGGGATTAAAAATCAATTTTCAAGTTGCTAAGTTAAAAGAATTAACTTCAAATGAGACGATTTTTACTCTCAGTCATTTGGGTCAGATTAAAATGTCGGGAGAAGATGTTTCCTTCTCTATAAAGCAAGAGCATTCTCTTGATATTCTGCTAAACCTCTCTCACGTTATTTATCTTGAATCACCCATTTATTTAAAGCTTAAACCAGCATTGAGTTCTAGTCGTTTATCTGTCTATAAAGAAGAGTATATAACAGGAGTGCCAGGCTATTTTTACGCACTAATTGATTTGCTTACTCTTCAATCAATGAATGAACCGCAATTTATTAATATACTTAATAAAATAGAAGCATCCATTGGCGGAAAACTCAAACTTTCTGATAATGGTACTTTCTTGTTTACAGATGAAAATGGAACTTATCCGATAACGACAACTGCATTGGGCATTGCTAATTTAGGATTGTTAGCTTTATTGTTGGAAAAAAATCTACTTAATTCCAATTCTTTTCTGTTTATTGACGAGCCAGAAGCACATTTACATCCACAATGGCAAGTTGTTCTTATCGAAATCTTGTATGATCTGGCTAAAGCCGGAGTCAATATTATGATAGCAACTCATAGTATTGATATGATCAAATATATTGAGGTGATTTGGAAAAAAGAGGAACAGGCGGAATCATTAATTGCTTTAAATTGTCTAACCACCGAAGGCAAAACCATCCATGAAGAGGCTGATTTTGATACCCGGTTAAATGCCATCAAGCAGGAATTATCTGAACCTTTTTACAATCTCTATTTGGAAGCATTATGAAGAAACGCCTGTTACGTTCTTTGGTTGCGATTGATTTGGAATGTCATCGGTTTCCGAATGAAAGCATCAATAAAAAAGCCTTACGAATGGACGGTGAATTGGGTATTCGCAAACAACTGGGTTTAGAAAATTACAACTGCTGTGATTATCTATTCGCTAAAAAAGATAACTTATATCTTATTGAAATATCTGATTTTATTACTCAACGTAATGAATTGCAAAAGAATAACCCCATTGAAAAAATTGATAAGATAATTAGTCAGGAAAAGAATCAGAATCACTCCATCAAAGAAATTAAAAAGATAATTCGTCAGGAAAAGAAAAAGAATCCCATCAAATTAAAAAAGATAATTCGTCAGGAAATACGCCTAAAAATAATGGGCAGTTTGATTATCCTATTTAAAATTCCGACCCAATTTTCTATAAGTTATGAAAAAATACAGGCGGGTAAAATACGAGTTATTCTCGTATTATGCAGTGATGATAGTTCTGATGTTCTTGCATTTAATTACTTGCAGGCTGATTTAAAAACGGCTCTTTCACCACTAATAACAGAAGTGAAAGTAATGGATATTCCCGGGTTCAAACATTTTCTAAATCAAAATGATACGACAATCTAACTCAATTTCAAACTCAACCGTGTAACACGTCGTTTGATCACTAGATAGCCTCGAATGCTTTCGCTTTGTAAAGAATGGAGTACAAAGCTAAAGCGTTGTCAGTCGTCCGCCCAAAGCTGAAGCGTTTTCGAGGTTTAAGTTTTTTGAAGAAAAACTTAAACCTCGAACTCCTATTTTAACTCTTAATTCGCATGACCAATAGGATTTTTGTGTTGCTATCCCGTTTTTGCGCGAAAACTAAACCACAATTATTTTTCTCGTTCCCAACGTCCTCGTTGGGAATGCCTTCCCCCGACACTTCAGTGTCAGGATATGGTGAGCGACAGCGCAACTTCTGTGCGAAAGCACCTTTAAAGCCGGAAGCCCATAATTTGCCTTTCAAAACACACCCTCATCATAACCTTATTCCATAACCTTATTCTGTAACACTAAAAGATTAATTCTATGAAAATCACTCAAATTAACATTAAAGACTATAACCAATTCCAAAACCTGACTCTTGATCTGACTTATCCCAAAGGGCACGAAAAAGAAGATCAAGCCTTGGAGAAAATTTGTTTTATTGGGCAAAGTGGTACCGGAAAAACGAGTTTGTTGAATGTGCTTAGGGCTATGTTGACAACTCCTTTTTTGCAAACGGCCCTTTCAGAAAAGTACCAAAATTCTAATATGAACCATATCGTTATTACCTCTTATTTTAAAGAGGTAAAAAGCGTGACAGAAATTAGAGAGGGAAAAATCTCATTTCGAGACTTGAAAACGGATGTGAACCCCACAAAATTTATGGAAGATTTTTATCTCGGTAAAAATATTCTTATCTGTTTTCCGGCTGAAATTATCAATAATATTAATCAAATTTTAGCCGAAAAATCACCGCATCCCAGTTCAATTTTAAAGACGGTTACAGAAATGAAACAGCAAAAACGGGCGAAACCCCGATCCGTTTTTGATTTTGAAACCGATAATGTCTTAGAAATATGGAATGAAATTTTACAAGACATAAATGCTTATAAAATTGAAGAGCTCAAATACAGTCAGCAAATTACCAAAGCACTTGGAATCAATGCCCAAAATGCGGATCGTGCTTTTGAAAATTATAAGCGGTGGAAACAAAAAAATCCCAACCCAATTGAACAATTAGCGCAACAACTCAATCCCATTTTGAATAAATTTTCATTAGCCGTCAAAACGTCATTTGACTTTGAAAGTATTGAAGATTTGAAATTTATTCAAATTCAATCCAAGGGTGGCACTGAAATTCCATACAGCGGCTGGAGTACTGGCACCAAGCAAGTGATTTTAACGATGACTCCGCTGTTTAAATTGAACACGGATGAGAGTATTATTTTGGTAGATGAGCCAGAAAGATCATTATATCCTGATATTCAAACTGAAATTATCAACAACTACAAAAGTGCAGCGCCTAGGGCGCAATTCTTTTTCGCCACCCACTCGCCGATTATCGCATCGGCATTTGAGCCTTGGGAAATTGTTGAATTAAAATTTAACGATCAAGGTACCGTTTATCAAGAAAAATACTACAAGGGTGAACGACATGTCGATAATTATTTCATTGATCCGCGTTATTTACGTTGGGATGTGATATTAATGCGTGTATTTGATTTAGGCATAGAAGGTAACGAAAAATTCAGGAATAGAGCACTGACTAAGGCGGCTCGATTAGAAACGGTTCTTTCAAAACTCAGGGCAGAAAATAAAATGGATACAGAAGAAGCTCAAAAAATATGGGCAGACTATTTAAAACTGGCAACCAAATTAGCTTGGAGATTAGATGGGTATGAGGAAGATTGATAAAACTCAAATTCTAGCCACCGAATATCAATTGTGGATAAAGCAATTAAAAGGGCAAACACATCCTAAATATTCTTCCTCACATAAATATTATAAAGATGTGTTGATCAGTTTACTTTATTGTCAACAAGGTTTATGTGCTTATACAGAAATTCTGATTGCCGAAGAAGAAAGATATCGTCCAGAAAATTTTGATAAAAAAGGGAGATATATTGATAAAGGAAAACCAGAATCCAGCTTTTCAGCCCAGTTAGATCATTTTAACAGCCACCTTAAAGAAAAATATGGGTGGGGCTGGAATAATTTTTTTGCGATTTCCGATAAAATCAATATTGAAAAAGGCACGCAAACGGTGGATGATATTTTGAAACCAGATTCTCCAGAATATGATCCTCATAAACTGCTAGGCTATAATGAAAAAAGGCATATTTTTCATGTCCACCCTGATATTGAAGATGAAAGCCTACAGATCAGAATTGAAAATATGATCCTGGTATTAGGGCTTAACCAAGGTACAATCAAAGATAATAGAAGAGCGTACTTAGAACCCAAGAAAAAAAGCCTTGCTTTAGGTAAAGAAATAGAACCCGTTTATCAATTTTTCACGGCTTTTGAAATGATTGAAGAAAAATTATAAACCACCGTCAATAAGTACCTGTGCATAAATAATCGGGTATTTAGCCCTGTAGGGCGTTGCACCGTCTTTTTGGTGCAGCGAAAGGTAAAACCTCAAAACACCCCTTCTTCAAATCAACTTAAAGCCTCAAGTCGTTTGACTTGGGGCTTTGATAAACAAAATTAATGGTTTTTATTTGCACTGTCTAACAGGGTTTGAAATTCCACTATCGTCTAACACTGAACGGTTATCAATAGTAGAGGGTAGAAAAATGGTGGGTTCCTACCCACCCTACTTTACTACGCTTGTTGGTTCCCTACGTCAGCTAACAACGGCATTTTAGGGCGATGAAAAGGGGTAACGGCATATTTCATTTCCATTGCGTAAGGTTCATTAATTTGTTGAGAGGCATCCAGTATTTCCATGCCAACCAGTTTGCCTTGTTTGTCATAATCAAAAATGATTCCTTCCCTTTCCTCATCACTCTCTTCAACTGGGCTATCATTAAATAGGATGCGTAGTATATCAACTTCAATATCGTAAATGACTTTCATAATATTTTCCAATATTTTTTGATTTTACGGGTTTTGACTCGTTCCCACGCGCTGGTGTCACTGCCATTAAGTTAAGTCTTGGAGTCCATTCGAGGTTTGAGTTTTTTTGAAAAAAAAACTCAAACCTCGAATCCTTTAGATTTGGAAGTATTTGATTTTAAACGACATAATCAAAATCTGACGGTTTTCTCGTTCCCACGCGCTGGCGTGGGAATGCAGTGACGACGCGCCAGCGTCGAGGTTTACACAGGACGCTGGCGCGTCCAAACTCGGTTCCCACGCCGGCGCGTGGGAACCAGAAAAAACCTCGAAAGGAATATTTATTGGAATCCATTCGAGGTTTTAGTTTTTTAAAGAAAAACTAAAACCTCGAATCCTTCAGATTTGGATGATTTCGCTTAAATCTCAAACACGTCCAAATCTAAAGGTTTGGACTCCCAAATCTAAAGGATTCGAGGTTTTCGTTTTTTTTTCAAAAAAACGAAAACCTCGAATGGACTCCAAGGCTTCACTTTTAGTAGGAGATTTACTGAAACTTCTCACGTTACTCCAAAGCGTTATTTGAGAAAAACTTTCACTGCTTCAATGACCGACGCACTATCTAACTCTTCTAAACAGCGACTATAACTTTGTTTATGTTGTTCACAGCCCTCTTGATGACAAGGAACACATGCACATTTTCCTTGTACGATGAAGACATTACCCACTTTTTGACTCTCATTTTCTCTCACTCTTTGCTTAAACGGCGTTTTATTCTCAGAATATCCGAAGGGCCAAGGTGCCCATTTTAAGGGATTTGTTGGTCCATACAACGCAATAGTCGGCACACCGGTTGCCGCCGCCAAATGGGTAACGGCGGTATCAGGACCAATATATATCGTACTCGCACGGAGAAGCTGGGCGACATCACAAAAACGCAATTGCCCTGCCAAATTAATAACCGTATTTGGTAGTTTTGATAAAACTTCCCGGAGATAAGCCATTTCTTCTTGACTATTCCCACCAGTCAATACGACGCGCAACCCAGCTTCTATTAAATAATGGACTAATTGCTCCCATCCCTTTAATCTCCAACGTTTATAATGCCACATCGGTAACAGGTGCAAAACAGCAAAAGGTTGTTTCTGCCAGGCAAAGGGCAGCACCTGATCTAATTTATCAAAATGATCAAGTGGTTGGGGAATAACGAACTCATAACAACGTTCAATTCCTAATAAATCTGCGAGCCTAAGATTTTGGATAACAGTATGCGTATTTTGATTATCTAATTCTGTCCAAGCCTGTACGAAAAACCGTTTCCAGGCATCCTGCCAACGTTTTGGTGGAACAACGGCAACTCGTTTAGGTGCAGCGAATAGGGCATAAATTAAAGGTCTATCACCAGAAAGGGTAGAAATAGCTAAATCATAGCGGCGAAAAATCTGTTTGAATAACATTTTATATTCACCAAAGCTGGGATGTTCTGCAACAGAAATTAAGGTATTATAATCAGGATTACCCTCTAACATACCGCCATTGTTCTCATAGACTAACACATCTATCACCGCATCAGGATAGGCACGGCGAAGTGAACGTAATAATGGTGTTATCAACAACACGTCACCAATTTGTCGGGTTGCAATCAGTAAAATGGCAGAATATTTCACGTTATTAATCGTTTTAGACTGGAATGGTTTCGATTCGAGGTTCAAGTTTTTTTACCGAAAAAACTTGAACCTCGAATTGAGTTTTTCTTCAAAAAACTCAAACCTCGAAATGATGAATTAAAAAAAGTAAATGAATGTAAGTTATTGGTTTTTATAAAAAATATTTTCGTCATAGAATGAGGGCTCAACTTGTTGTTAAATTTTCACCATCAAATGGAGTACAACGCTTTAGCTTTGTTCTTTGGAGTACAACGCTTTAGCCTTGTTGTTTGGAGTACAACATTAACTTTGTTGTTTGGAGTACAACATTAACTTTGTTGTTTGGAATACAACATTAACTTTGGGCAGCTTTTTTTGGAATACAACTAAGACTGAGTAGTTACCCCAGTTTTAGTTATACTGGCCAGGTTTTAAAAACCTGGCAGGTTTGGATAAAGTGAGCTTTTTTTGTTTTGGCTAGAAGATTTAAAATATCTATTTTTTGATGGGATGAGATGATGTACTAACAAGCCGAAAACCCACTGTAAAATCGCGGTAATTTAGCTTATTCTTGAAATGGGCATAAACACGCAGATATTTAGGAAGACTGTACCATGAGCCGCCACGAAGTACACGAAGAGAATCAATATTATGTTTGCTTAGACAATGTTGCTCTTTACCAGTATATTTTTCTTCATATTCTGAACAAGTCCACTCATAAACATTTCCCAACATATCATGCAGACTAAATGGATTAGCCGCAAAAGAACCCACAGGAGCCGTTCTTTTATTATCCCAGCGACTTCCGCAACTATCACAGTTAGCATGATTCAAACCAATTTCGTCCCCCCACCAATATTGACTATTCGTTTTTGCTCTGGCAGCATATTCCCATTCGGCTTCAGTGGGCAAACGATATTGACGGTTTGTTTGTTGCACATTTAACCATTCTGCGTAAGTGGTTGCCTCTTCCAGCGATACATTAATCACGGGACGATTGCCCCGTCCCCAACCTTGATCATCTGGTTTTTTTACACCTGTCGCTATTGCAAAACGGTCATATTCTGCAAAAGTTATTTCATAACGCCCTATTGCAAAACTCTCCATAGAAATTATAAGTTGTTGATTAGCATCAACTTCTTTCTGAATATGGCCCATATTAAATTGACCCGCAGGAATGAGCACCATTTCAGGACCGAAACCACCATCTTGTAAGTAATCACGAAATGCTTTATTGAAGGTACAACTGCTTGATGCAGGTACAGATAGGTTTTCAAAGGCAGGGATAAAATAACGGTATTCGATCCAGAGTAGAAAAATACCGACAAGAGTGCCTCCAATAAGGGTAGCGATAATGGGTTTTACCAACTTCTTCTGCTCCGTTATCAGTTAAAATTTGGAGTTCGAGGTTTAAAGTTTTTCTTCAAAAAACTCAAACCTCAAAAATGCTTTCGCTTTGGAATTCAACGCTTTCGCTTTGGACACCAATTATGTATTAATCGCCTTCATACTTAAACGAATTCGCCCTTGTTTATCTATTTCAAGCACTTTAACTTTGACGGTTTCACCCTCCCTCAATTTATCGGTGACTTTTTCAACCCGCTCATTACAAATTTGCGAAATATGAACTAAGCCATCTCTTCCAGGAAGAATAGTTACAAAGGCACCAAATTCCATTAATTTGACCACTTTACCCTCATAAATCTTACCCACTTCAACATCAGCAGTAATCATTTCAATCTGGCGACGAGCTTCCTGCCCTGCTATTAAATCAACTGAGGCAATTTTTATCACTCCGTCATCGTTGATGTCTATACTCACACCCGTTTCTTCAGTAATGGTGCGAATAGTGGAGCCACCTTTACCGATCACTTCGCGGATTTTTTCGGGTTTAATTTGGAAAGTGATTATGCGCGGCGCATATTTTGACATTTCAGGGCGAGGGGTTGCCAGTGCTTTACACATCACCTCTAAAATATGCAAACGACCTTTTTTGGCTTGCTCCAGTGCAATTTCCATGATCTCACTGGTAATACCGTCAATCTTAATGTCCATTTGCAAAGCGGTTATACCGTGAGTGGTCCCCGCCACTTTAAAATCCATATCGCCAAGATGATCCTCATCACCCATAATATCGGAAAGAACGACAAATTGTTCCCCTTCTTTGATCAATCCCATCGCAATCCCGGCAACAGGTGCTTTAATGGGTACAGCAGCATCCATCATAGCAAGACTGGCACCGCAAACGCTCGCCATAGAACTAGAACCATTGGATTCCGTAATTTCTGAGACTAAACGCATTGAATAAGGAAAATCTTCAAGCGTAGGCATCACCGCCTGAACACTGCGCCGTGCCAAACGTCCATGTCCCACTTCACGACGCTTAGGTGTGCCTATTCGTCCCACTTCACCAACACAGTAGGGAGGGAAGTTATAATGTAACATAAAACCTTCTTTATACTCCCCTTCCAGCGCGTCAACAATTTGGGCATCGCGCTCCGTGCCTAAAGTAGCCACAACCAAGGCTTGCGTTTCGCCGCGTGTAAATAGGGCGGAACCATGTGTGCGTGGTAATATTCCAGTGCGAATCGTAATGGGACGCACCGATTGACTATCTCGTCCATCAATGCGATTTTTTCCAGCGACAATATCGCCTCGCACAATGTTTTTTTCAAGTTTTTCTAAAACGGGAATGATTTGACTTTCTGTCCATTCATCACATTCTAAAGACAACTCAGCCATAATTTCTTTCTGACTTATTTCCAAAGCATCACGGCGAACCAGTTTATCCTGAATTTGATAACCTTCACGTAAACGCGGTTCTGCTAACTCATTCACTCGTTGAATGAGTTTTTCATCAATGACTTTGGGTTCTAAATTCCAAGGTTCTGAGGTGGGTATCAATTCATTGATGGCATTAATGACCGTTTGCATTTGTTGGTGTCCATACAACACCGCGCCTAACATGGTTTCTTCACTCAACTCCTTTGCTTCGGATTCCACCATTAATACGGCATTTTTAGTTCCTGCAACAACGAGGTCTAAATCGGATTCTTCCCGTTTTTGAAAACTGGGATTGAGTACATATTCTCCATTAATATAACCCACTCGCGCCGCGCCTAATGGGCCATTAAAAGGTAAACCAGAAATAGCCAGGGCGGCAGACGTTCCAATCAAGGCAACAATATCAGGATCAACTTCCGGATCAAAGGACAGAACGGTGGCAACGACTTGTACTTCATTGTTAAAACCGTTTGGAAAGAGTGGGCGCACCGGACGATCAATCAGTCGTGATGTCAACGTTTCTTTCTCAGTCGGACGACCCTCACGTTTAAAAAAGCTGCCTGGAATTCGACCAGCGGCATAAGTACGTTCCTGATAATCTACAGTCAGAGGGAAAAAATCTTTTTCAGAATTGGCATTCTTGCGGCCAACTACAGTGACTAATAGCACGGTTTCACCCATACTAATCATGACAGCACCGTCAGCTTGACGTGCAATTTCACCTGTTTCAATGGTGATGCTATGTGAACCGTATTGAAATGTCTTTTTATTCATTCAGTTATCAGTTATCAGTGTTCAATTAGAGGCTAAGAAATTTTAGCCTCAAAATCAGTTATTAATTATCAGTCAAGAGTGATACCCAGTTTTCAACATATTTAACCATTTTCTGGAGTCCAACGCTTCCGCTTTGGGCGTTTTGGAGTCCAACGCTTCCGCTTTGGGCGTTTTGGAGTCCAACGCTTCCGCTTTGGAACCGTAATATTAAGTCGCCAAAGCTAAAGCGTTGGACTCCAATAGCAACAAAGCTAAAGCGTTGTACTCCAATAGCAACAAAGCTAAAGCGTTGGACTCCAGAAAATGCCAAAGCGGAAGCATTCGAGGCTAAAGTTTTTCTTCAAAAAACTTTAGCCTCGAATGGACTCCAGAAAAAAACTAACGGGTCACTAATAACTGATAACTAAATAACTAATTAATGGCGTAATCCCAGTCTGGCAATCAAATTTTGATACCGTCCCACATCCTTTCTTTTCAAATAAGAAAGCAAACTCCGTCGTTTGTTCACCATTCTAATCAAACCGCGACGGGAATGATGATCTTTTTTGTGAACTTTAAAATGTTCAGAAAGACTGGTGATATTCGCGCTTAATAGGGAAACTTGTACTTCACTTGAACCCGTATCGCTAGGGGAAAGTTGATATTCTTTAATCTGTTTAGCTGTTGTTTCAGTACTCAAAGACATATAAAATTCCTAATCTCTTCATTTATCATTAATAAGCCGCCGAGGGGCAACACGACCATCGTCTAACACTTGACCAATTCCGATAAACTGATCGGAACTCGTCTCTGTTGAATGGGGATTGATGACGAACAATTTTACCCAACCATTTGCAGGTGCTTTTGAGACCTGTACAGGCTGTCCTTGTCGTACATAATAGGCCAAATCGCTTTCCAATCTCACTGTTGGCCAGTGGCCAAGTGCCGTGTGCATGGGTATAAGCAATTGATCTAAAACATCAAATCCTTGCACAGCGTCACGTTCCAACGTTTCAAAATCAAGCATTTTACGATAATCACCTACGCCTATACGACGTAAAGCACTCAGATGGGCACCACATCCCAGTGCCTCTCCAATATCTTCAGCCAAAGTACGAATATAAGTCCCCTTAGAACAATGCACATCTAAAGAAATACAATTGTTCACAAAATTCAACACAGTCAGTTTATAAATCATAATTGAACGTGGTTTACGTTCCACCACTTTACCTTGACGCGCTAATTTATAAAGGGCTTGCCCCTGATGTTTAATTGCCGAATACATTGGGGGTATTTGTTGAATGGGACCAATAAACGACTTGATGACTTGATCAATTCGTTTTCTATCAATGGAGACCAACGGACGGGTTAGCAAAACTTCGCCATCTGCATCTCCAGTCGTTGTTGTCACACCAAGGCGACATTCTGCCTGATAATATTTATCGGCTTCCAATAAAAAACCTGATAATTTAGTTGCTTCACCTAAACATAAGGGCAATAAGCCAGTCGCAAGGTTATCTAAACTACCCGTATGTCCCGCTTTGCGTGCCTGAAACAATCGTTTTACGCGCTGCAAAGCGGCATTTGAACTTATGCCAACAGGTTTATCTAACAATAATATACCATGTACATCGCGTCCAGTTCGTCGCTTAGCCATAATCGTCTCGTTTTTCTGAAGTTTGCACAGAATCAATTAACGCTGATAAGCGACTTCCTTCTTCAATTGAACTATCATGCACAAATTGCAATTGTGGCGTTGTACGTGTACTGAGGCGTTGAGATAAATGATACCGCAATCGCCCTGCGATATTGTTAAGATACTGCACTGCTTCTTTAACATCCTTGTTATTGTCAAGAACAGTGATATAGATACGTGCATATTTCAAATCAGGCGAAACATCTACTCCAGAAATAGTGAGCAGACCTAAACTCTGATCATCTATTTCTCGACGAAAGATATCAGCTAATTCGCGCCTGATTTGTTCACCGACACGTCGAACACGACTAAATTCTGGTGAGTATTTCATTAACCATTAACCATTAACCATTAACCATTAGTAACTGATGTTACGCACTATGTTTAAGCGATTTCTGAAAAAAAATCGGATTTCTAAGCGGCGAAACGATGTTTAAGAAATCCGATTTCTGAAAAAAAATCGGATTTCTAAGCGGCGAAACGATGTTTAAGCGATTTCTGAAAAAAAATCGGATTTCTCAGATCGAATAGAATAGCTTTGCGTAACATCAGTTAGTAACTACTCAGCGGTTAGGTTAGCCTTGAAATTGATTTCAAGGCTAAAAGCTAAAGTCTGCTAAAGCAGACTGAGTTGTTTAGCTGGCTTTAGCCTGCTTTGGCTTTTAGCCTTGAAATTGATTTCAAGGCGGAGTAGTTACAACCATTAAAGTGTACGAGCCACCGTTTTCCTTTCGTAAACCTCAATCTGATCACCGACTTTAACATCCAAGTAATCCTTTACCCCAATACCACATTCTATCCCCGATTTGACCTCAGTGACATCATCTTTAAAGCGGCGCAAAGACTCCAATTCTCCTTTATAAATAACGACATTGTCGCGTAAAACACGGATTGGATTTTGACGTTTGACTAAACCATCCACTACAAGACAGCCGGCAATTAAACCAAATTTTGGCGAGCGGAACACGTCACGAACTTCTGCCAAACCAACAATTGATTCGATAATTTCAGGTGCGAGCATACCACTTAAAGCATGTTTAACCTCATCAATGGCCTCATAAATCACACTATAATAATGTAAATCAACATCCTCCACCTTAATCAGACGTTTAGCACTCGGATCGGCTCGCACGTTAAAGCCGATTACAATGGCACCGGAGGCGACTGCTAAGTTCACGTCCGATTCATTAATGCCACCAACTCCACTGGCAATAATATTAACCTTAACTTCATCGTTAGACAGCTTAACCATCGCATCATGTAACGCCTCTACCGAGCCATTCACATCAGCTTTAAGTACAATTTTGAGCGTGTTGAGCTGCCCCATTTTTAACTGTGAAAACATATTTTCCAGTTTAGCCGCTTGTTGACGAGCCAACTTGACTTCACGGTATTTACCTTGTCTAAATAAAGCAACCTCCCGTGCCTTGCGTTCATTTGGCACGACAATCGCTTCATCTCCTGCGTTGGGGGTATTTGACAAACCGAGCACCTCAACAGGAATCGAAGGACCGGCTTTATCTATCAGCTTACCATTTTCATCTAGCATTGCCCGTACACGACCAAACTCTTTGCCAGCTAAAAGAACGTTGCCTTTCAGCAAAGTGCCGCTTTGGATAAGCATAGTTGCTACCGCACCCCGTCCCTTATCTAAGCGTGATTCCACAATAACACCCGTTGCCAAACCTTCAGCAACCGTGGTCAATTCCAATATCTCGGCTTGCAGAAGAATTGAATCCAGTAAATCATCAATTCCTTCCCCTGTTTTCGCAGAAACAGGCACAAACATGGTATCGCCGCCCCATTCTTCAGGAACAACTTCTTTGGCCACTAATTCCTGTTTAACTCGCTCTAGATCGGCATCGGGCTTGTCAATTTTGTTGATAGCAACCACTATTGGCACATTTGCCGCCTTAGCATGTTGTATCGCTTCGATAGTCTGTGGCATAACACCATCATCAGCAGCGACCACCAAAACGACTATATCTGTCACTTTTGCCCCTCTCGCTCGCATCGCGGTAAAGGCGGAATGTCCAGGAGTATCTAAAAAGCTGATAATTCCTTTGGATGTCTCTACATGGTAAGCACCAATATGTTGGGTAATTCCACCAGCTTCATCCGCAGCAACCTTCGTCACGCGAATATAGTCAAGTAATGACGTTTTACCATGATCAACATGACCCATAATCGTGACAACAGGGGCACGAGAAACCCGTTCGCCAATTTGATGACCAACCTGAATTAAGCCATCTTCAATTTCATTTTCTTTCAATAATTTTGAAGTATGCCCCATTTCTTCAACAACAATAGCAGCGGTTTCTTGGTCAATCACTTGATTAATGGTGACCATTGTTCCCATATTCATCATTTTCCTGATGACATCAGCGGCTTTGACGGACATTTTCTGTGCTAATTCAGCAACCGTAATCGTTTCTGGCAACTTGACCGTATAAACTATCGGAGTGGTTGGTATTTGAAAACTGCCATGTTGCGATTCCTGATGCACGGATACCCGTTTACCTTTCCTTGCTGCCCTCCTTGATTCACCTTCACCTTGTAACAAGGCTTGCCGTCCACGCTTGTTAGACCGAGAATCGTAACCTTGTGTTGATGTTTTGTTGCCTCTATTCGGTGATCTATCATTTCTTTGAGGACGTTGAGCCGTTCTTTTATTACGTGTTTGAGTCGATTTCGCTCTATCCCCCCTCTGTTCGACTTTCTTCACTCCTCCAGTCACTGAGGAACGTTTTTTATCTTGTCGATCGGGTTGACCTTGTCGATCGGGTTGACCTTGTCGAGCAGGTTGACCTTGTCGAGCAGGTTGAGCTTGTCGAGCGGTTTGACCTTGTCGAGCAGGTTGACCTTGTCGAGCGGTTTGACCTTGTCGAGCAGGTTGACCTTGTCGAGCAGGTTGAGCTTGTCGAGCGGTT
>JAOZSV010000008.1:41625-44211 GCA_029939505.1 Thiotrichaceae bacterium
TGACCTTGTCGAGCAGGTGGACGTGTCGTACCAGAAGAGGTATTAGCGTTTCGCGGATTATCTCTTCTTCTCTCATCAGTGGAAGGCCGATTATCCCCTCTTCTATCAGCCGTTTGAGAGGTTGGCCGCCTGTTAACAGTACGAGTATCTGATTTATTAGCTTGAAAAGAAGAACTATTTTTATCGCTAACTTGCCTTGCACCTTCGTCTGACTTAGCGGCTTCTGTAGGTTGACGCTTTTTGATTTTGACCTGCGTGACACCAGAAGTTGGCTTATCCCGCATTGCCCCTGACTGACGCTTTCGTATTTTGGTTGGTGACACGCCAGACTTGCCCTTGTCCAGATTATTCTGTTTCCCTTTTGAAACAACGGGTTGCACAGACTTATCCGTTTTTTCTTCCTGTGATAGTTGGCGATTTTCCTTTTTGGCAGATGACTGTTCCTTGCCACCGTATGGCTTCTTTACAGCAGTGGCTTTATCTTTTGAAGATACCTGTTGATCTGTACGAGCCTGTTCTGTTTGACGTTTTGGTTGGGCAGAGGTTTCAACACTCCCCCCGCCTTTGGCTTGCGCGACTGAAGGCGAATTATTCTCCTTTTGTACCGCCTCTAAGCGTTCCGGCTCATTATTTAAGCGTTGGGTATCAACACCACCCCGTTTAACATAAGTGCGTTTTTTTCTCACTTCAACCGGCACCGTTTTAGCACGCCCTGCTGAACCCGGTACTCGAATTTCACTTTTCGTTTTACGCTGAATGGTAATTCTCTTTGGCGTGTGTGTCGATTTTTCAGGAATTTTGCCATGCATCAGACGCAGATGACCCAACAACTTCAATTTTTCATTGTCATTAATATTGTCATCTGCATTTTTTGCAGACATCCCAGCATCACCTAATTGTGTTAATAAACGTTCAATAGGGATCCCCACGTTGTGAGCAAATTTTCTTACAGTCACTTCAGTCATTATCAGTTATCAGTTATCAGTTATCAGTTATCAGTTACAGTTATTAGAGGCTAACTTTTCGCATCAAAATTCAGTTATCAGTGAAGTTATCAATTATCAGTACAATTCACCATGAACCTAACGGTTACTTCGTTTTGAACATGATGCTAACGTTTTTGAAATTAGCTTCAAACGGATAACTGTTCACGGATAACTGTTCACGGATAACTGTTCACTAATAATTTTTTGATAAGCGTCATAAAATTAGTTCGGTTCAGCCAAACCTTCCCGACTAATAATCCCATGACGGGCGATGTGTCGTTTTCTTATTCATATCTTCTGCCATAGTAGGCTCTTCTGCCATAGTAGGCTCTTCTGCCATAGTAGGTAATTCTTCGGAGGGTTGAATTTCCTCTCCTTTTTCCTCTCCATCTAATTTTTCCTCTCCTTTTTCCTCTCCATTTATTTCTTCCTCACTGGCAATAGCGCGAGTCAGCAAGGCATTCTTTGCACGGGAACGCAATTCCTTAACGAGTTTCTCATCAAATTCATCAATGTCAAGCATTTCATTGATTGGCACATAAGCCACTTCTTCTAAACTGGAAAATCCTTCTTGTACTAAAATGCTGGCAATATCTTCTTCAACTTCTAATTCTGCCATGAAGAGTTTTAACACGGCTAATGCTTCTTGTTCGTGCTTTTCAGCAGCCTGTAATTCGGTCATGACATTTAAATTCCAACCGGTCAATTCCGTCGCCAGGCGCACATTTTGTCCACTTCGTCCGATGGCTTGAGACAGTTGTTCTTCACGCACGGCCACATCCATACTGTGGGTTTCTTCATCCACAATGATAGAGACCACTTCTGCTGGTGACATTGCGTTCATCACAAATTGTGCGGGATTTTCATCCCATACGATAATATCTACACGTTCACCGTTTAGTTCATTCGATATTGCTTGGACTCGTGAACCACGCATTCCAACACAGGCACCGACGGGATCAATACGGGGGTCTTTTGTTTTGACGGCGATTTTAGCACGTAATCCTGGATCGCGAGCGGCACCCATGATCTCCAAAATTTTTTCTCCAATTTCAGGCACTTCCATCGTGAACAATTTAATTAATAATTCAGAGCAGGTGCGCGACAGAAATAATTGTGGACCACGAGTTTCAGGACGTACTTCTTGTAAATAACCACGCAAACGATCACCAGAACGAACGGCTTCCCTTTGAATCATTTCTTCTCGCGGAATCAGGGCTTCTGCATGGTTTCCTAAGTCAATGATCACATTTCCGCGTTCAATGCGCTTGACGACTCCACTGACTAATTCTCCTTGCCGATCTTTATAGGCTTCAAAGATTTGTGCTCGTTCCGCTTCGCGGATTTTTTGTACGATGACTTGTTTAGCCGTCTGTGCACCAATCCGATCAAAGCTCACAGATTCGATTTGTTTTTCAATCCACTCTCCCACAGCAATATTGGGATTTTGTTTGAGTGCTTCTGTCAGGCTTATTTGGATTTCAGGCGATTCTACCTCGTTATTTTCAGTCTTTTCAATCTCGCCATTTTCAGTCTTTTCACTATTTTGGATTTCAGGCGATTCTACCTCGTTATTTTCAGTCTTTTCAATCTCGCCATT
>JAOZSV010000008.1:44311-47796 GCA_029939505.1 Thiotrichaceae bacterium
CTTTTCACTATTTTGGATTTCAGGCGATTCTACCTCGTTATTTTCAGTCTTTTCACTCTCGTTATTTTCGGTCTTTTCAATTTCGTTATTTTCAATATTTTCAATGACTTGCCAACGACGATAGGTTGTATGTTCACCTGTGCGCCGATCAATATGTACGCGCACTTCTATTTCATTCTTATTACGTTTTTTTGTGGCCGTTGCGATAGCACATTCTAAGGCATCGAAAATAACCTCCTGACTCACGCCTTTTTCGTTAGATACCACTTCTACGACTAAAAGAACTTCTTTATTCATCGTTACTGCCTTTATCGATTTGATATATTGTTTTTCTTCAGAGCCTCTTGCAAAACTCGAAAAAGCGAGTTTAGATTTAGAAATCGAGGCTAAAGTTTTTTTGAAGAAAAAACTTTAGCCTCGATTCGATTTTTTTCAAAAATCGCTTAAAACTCGTGCGTTTCGATCTTAGAAATCCGATTTTTTTCAAAAATCGGATTTCTTAAACTTCCTGTGTTCAGGGTTTTGCAAGAACCTCTTCATAAAGTGGTTTTTCAGTCAGGCATAATATGTGCCGATGCTATCTGTTCATAAGGCAGGCTATATTCTGTTTCGTCCACCTTAACTATCACGTTATGGTTTTGTACTCGTTGTAATATGCCTGTAAAATTACGTCGCGCTTCCACGGGCTGCGTCATACTCACTTTTACTTTATGGTTCACAAATTGGTTGAAATGCTCCAATGTGAACAAGGGTCGATCCAGACCTGGAGAAGACACTTCTAATGTATAATGACTTTGTATTGGGTCAGTGACATCTAGTACCCCGCTGACTTGATAACTGACTTGTTTACAATCATCTAAATTAATTCCCTCTGGATGATCTATATAAACGCGCAAGAGGACATCATGTCCCCTTTGCTGAATACGCATAACGCCAATTAATTCATAGCCCAACGCGGTAACAACGGGGGCAAGTATTTTTTGTAACTCTTTGTCTAACAAGGTTATTTTTCTTTAAGCGTTTAGGATTTAAGTTTTGAACCTGACAATAAAAAATGGGCACTAGGCCCACTTGAAAATCATATCAAAGCGTTTGAAAATTTTAAACTCTTAATTCGCATCTCAAATCAAACTATATCAATTTAAAATCTTAGTCGCAACTGTGGCTGACGATATATTATAGTTAATTATGAATCCTTCTCTTCAATTACTACAACCTTATCCATTTGAAAAATTAGCTCAACTTAAATCTGTACCCTCTTCATCACATTTAAGGGCTATAAATCTGTCTTTGGGTGAACCACAACATGCAACACCAGATTTTATAGTCAACGCGATGAATTCTGCGGTTATTTCCAAGCTAGGCAAATATCCGAGTACCAAAGGGAGTGAAAATTTGCGTTCCAGTATAGCACATTGGTTGACGCAACGTTTTAAACTGCCTACTGATAGTATTGATCCCAATCAGCATATTTTACCTGTGAATGGCACTCGTGAAGCCTTGTTTGCCCTTGCACAATGCGTTATTAATCCTCAACGCCCTGAGCCTTTGGTTTTAATGCCTAATCCCTTTTATCAAATTTATGAGGGCGCGGCTTTGTTAGCAGGGGCGCAGCCTTATTTTTTAAATTGTTTGAAATCGACTCAATTTCAACCCGATTTTTCTGCTGTACCTGAAAATGTGTGGGCGCGTTGCCAATTACTCTATATTTGTTCTCCAAATAATCCGAGTGGCAATGTACTTGATTTAGAGACTTTGCAATACTTAATTCAGTATGCTAATAGGTATGATTTTATCATAGCAGCTGATGAATGCTATTCTGAAATTTATGCGAATCAACCTCCTGTGGGATTATTAGAGGCTTGCGTGGCTTTGGGAAATTGTGATTATCGGCGGTGCGTCGTTTTTCATAGTCTTTCTAAACGTTCTAATGTTCCAGGTTTACGTTCTGGGTTTGTGGCTGGGGATGCTGAGATTATGCGTCAGTTTTTACTTTATCGCACTTATCATGGTAGTGCGATGCCTTTGGCTGTACAGGCTGCAAGCGTTGCTGCTTGGGCAGATGAAATTCATGTGGCTGCAAATCGGGCTTTATACCAGAAAAAATTTGATGCGATTATGGATATTCTGACTCCTGTGATGTCCGTCACACGTCCCCCCGCCGGTTTCTATTTGTGGACAAAAACGCCTATAGCTGATGATCAATTTGCGCGTGAGTTGTTTCAACAGCAAAATGTGACTGTATTACCAGGGCGTTTTTTGTCGCGCATCGCTCATGGTGTCAATCCAGGGCAAAATCGTATTCGTATCGCTTTAGTTGCGCCCTTGGAAGTTTGTGTTGAGGCGGCGTATCGTATTCGTTTTTTTATAGAAAGTCTCTAAAATACCAAACCTGACAGGTTTTTAAAACCTGTCAGGTTTGATGCAACGTTAAATATTAATTATTTGATTATTTTAATCTATATTATGTATTATTTAATTATAATTCATAATTGCACTTAAACCTGACAGGTTTTTAAAACCTGTCAGGTTTGAATCTTTCGGAATTTGAGAAATGAATCATTTACAAACTATCATTGAGCAAGCCTTTGAAAATCGTACAGAATTTAATTCACATTCTGTCAGTCACGAGATTAAGGATGCGGTGACTGAAACGCTTAATTTGCTTGATAAGGGCAGTCTTCGTGTTGCTGAGAAGCAGCAAGATGAATGGGTTGTGAACCAATGGGTTAAAAAAGCGGTTTTATTATCGTTCCGCCTTGAGGAAAATGCTTTTATTAAAGGGGGATTTACTAATTACTATGACAAAGTGGCTTCAAAGTTTGCCGATGTCAGTTCGCGTGATTTTGCTGAATTGGGTGTGCGCGTTGTGCCACCTGCGACTGTGCGTCAAGGGGCTTATGTTGCGCCGGGTGTTGTATTGATGCCATCTTATGTCAATATTGGGGCTTATGTTGATAGTGGCACTATGGTAGATACATGGGCAACTGTTGGCTCATGCGCTCAAATTGGTAAGAATGTCCATTTGTCAGGCGGGGTGGGAATTGGTGGTGTTTTAGAACCTGTGCAAGCGGCTCCAACCATTATTGAGGATGATTGCTTTATTGGTGCACGTTCAGAAGTTGTTGAGGGGGTTATTGTCGGATCTGGTTCCGTGATTTCTATGGGCGTGTATATTGGGCAAAGTACTAAAATCTATAATCGCAATACGGGGGAAGTGACTTATGGTTATATTCCTCCTGGCTCGGTTGTCGTTTCAGGTAATTTGCCTTCTTCGGATGGTCAATATTCTCTTTATTGTGCTGTGATTGTTAAACAGGTTGATGAGAAAACACGGGGAAAAGTGGGGTTGAATGAGTTGTTAAGGGATATTTAGAATGGTGAAATGGAGTACAACGCTTTAGCTTTGGACGTTTATAAGACGGACTAACAAAGCTAAAGCGTTGTACTCCAATCACGTCCAAAGCTAAAGCGTTGTACTCCAA
>JAOZSV010000008.1:47896-60984 GCA_029939505.1 Thiotrichaceae bacterium
AAAGCTAAAGCGTTGTACTCCAATCACGTCCAAAGCTAAAGCGTTGTACTCCTATAAACGTCCAAAGCTAAAGCGTTGTACTCCTATCAAAGAATCCAAAGTATTGAAATTAAAAATTTATTGATAAATCAATAAGTTGACAATATTCAGGACTGCAACTGAGTATAATCGCTTTTTTCTCATCCCATTCGCTCACCACTCTACGATGAGCTTTTTTGCCATTAATAAATTCTTCATAGACACCAGGGCGGTGGGTATGTCCATGAATTAATTGATAAACACCATGTTCTTTGAGGGCTGAACTAACCGCTTCTGTGGTGACATCCATCATGTTTTCAATCGCATTTTGGGTTTTGGCTTGACTGAGAAGGCGTGCTTGAGTGGCGATTTTGCGTCGTTCGGCTAAAGGTTGTTTGAGAAAATGTTGTTGCCAACTGGGATGACGTACTTGGCGACGAAATGATTGGTATTCAGTATCTAATGTACAAAGCGTGTCTCCGTGCATGAGCAGGGTGGGTGTGCCATATAAGTCAATGAGATAGGGATCTTCAATGAGAAGACAGCCTGTTGCTTTAAGAAAGCCTTCGCCTATCAAAAAGTCTCGGTTGCCGCGCATGATGAATACGGCAGTACCACTATTTGTTAAATCGTGCAAGGCTGCCAGTACAGGTTTATAAGCAGGTTCGTCGTCATCGTCGCCTAACCAGACTTCAAATAAGTCGCCTAAGATATATAGGGCTTCTGCTTGTCGAGCGCGTTTTGCAAAGAAGTTTAAGCAGAGTTTGAGGGATATAGTCCTTTTCGGATCAAGGTGTAAGTCAGCAATAAATAATGTTTCTGGCATCGTTATTTTTTCGTATCGCAAATGGGTGAATTCTTCCTATTCAGGGAGTGGTTCTCGTTTATCAGGCTCAGAAGGGGGATCAGGTGGTAATCTCTCTGAGATAGAATTTGTCGTTTTAGACGTGATTTCTTTGGGTAATGAGACTTCTTCTTTGGGTAATGAAACTTTTTCTTTTGTCGTTTTAGACGTGATTTCTTTGGGTAATGAAACTTCTTCTTGCGTTTCTGATTCGATTGCCTTAGCCTCAACAAATTCTACAGTTTGACGCACTGGCGCATTTTCTACGATCACTTTTTCAATGATAATAGGGCGTTCTGGCACCTGTTTTTTTAAATGTGCTTTAGCACCTGTTTTCACATTTTTCATTTTGTTTATCACATTCATACCTTTAATCACGCGCCCGAACACCGTATAACCCCATTCTTCTTGTTGGTAATTGAGAAAGGCGTTATTTTTGATATTTAAAAAAAATTGTGAGGTTGCAGAATTAGGTTCGTACATATTGCGAGCCATTGCAATTGTGCCATATAGGTTTTTTAAACCATTATCACTTTCATTAGGAATGGGAGCATAAGTCGGCTTTTTCTTTTCATAATCCTGCGTATATCCCCCGCCTTGAATGATAAAACTCTTAATCAAGCGGTGAAAAAGGGTGCCGTCATAAAAACCATCTTGTGCATAACGGATAAAATTATTGACGGTTTTCGGTGCTTTCTCTGGATTGAGTTTAATGACGATCTGCCCAAAATTGGTTTGCATCTTGACAATGGGCTGCTCTTCGCTATGGACAGCAAATACGAATAATAACAATAAACAGGCTGTAAGAGATTTCATATTTTTTCTTCTTGAATTTTAATTCGCATCACTGATTCAAAGTACGTCCTCCATCAACGGCAATAATCTGTCCAGTAATATATTTCCCATCACGCACTAAAAATAAAGCCGTTTTAGCAATATCTGTTGGTTTACCAAGACATTTTAAAGCAACTGAGGAAATAATGCGCTCTTTAGTCGCATCATCTATATCATTTGTTGCCCACAAAATCGCACCTGGCGCGATGGCATTTACCCGTATTTTTTTTTGCCCTAATTCCTGAGCCAACGATTTCGTCAACATGACAACCCCAGCTTTTGTCATATTATAAACAGAATGTTCTTTCAAAGGGCGTTCTGCGTGGATATCCGCTAAATTAATAATGCAGCCCTGTGTTTGACTTAAATAAGGTATAGCCGCCTGTGAAAGAAAAAAAGGCACTTTAAGATTCGTACCCAATAAATCTTCCCATTCTTTTTCCTCGACAGAACCCATTGGTGTTGGATAAAAGGTAGAAGCGTTATTAACTAATACATCTAATCGTCCATAATGTGCTATCGTTTGCGAAACGAGATCATTCAATTTAGCGACATGATTTAAGTCAGCTTGTAACAATAACACCGATTCTGGGTTCAATTCAGCTTGTAAAGCATGGGCAGCGGTGTCAGAATGGCGATATTGTAATGCCAATTTCATCCCTTCTTGAGAGAATAAACGCGCAATTTCTGCACCGATTCGCTTTACACCTCCCGTAATTAATGCCACTTTATTTTTCATTTTAATTTGGAATCATTTTGTAAGAAATTTTGTAACTACTCAGGGCAACCACAAGGGATTGCCCCTACAAATATTTTCATCAGTCGGAATAAGAATATTGTTGTAGGGGCAATCCTTTATGGTTGCCCTGAGTAGTTACGGAATTTTGAGCTTAACGCTTTTGGAATTTCCGTTGCTTTTAGAGAACATTATAAAACAATATGCCGCATTCATCATTACCAAAACCACACCCCGATGCTATCACCCTGAGTCAACGTTTAATTTCGACAATGAACTCAGCCATTACTGAAGCCGGGGGTACAATTCCTTTTGTTGAGTTTATGAATAAAGCCCTATATACGCCCGGTTTAGGGTATTATAGTACAAGTCTTCGCAAATTCGGCGCAGAAGGTGATTTTATCACTGCCCCTGAAATTTCGCCGTTCTTTTCACAATGTCTTGCCAAACAATGTTCACAAATATTAGCCCACTTTGATGAAAGCGTGATTTTAGAATTTGGTGCTGGCTCTGGCATAATGGCAGTTGAACTCTTAAAGGCATTAGAGAGCCTTAACAGTCTGCCAACACAATATTTCATTTTAGAACTCAGCGCAGATTTAAAACAGCGACAACAAATCACGTTACAAACGCAAATTCCTCATTTATTAGAGAGGGTACAATGGCTAGAAACATTGCCCAGTCAACCATTGCAAGGTGTTATTTTAGCCAATGAAGTGCTTGACGCAATGCCAGTACACCGTTTTCGCTTAGATGAGCAAGATGTGTCAGAATTTCATATTGGTTTATCAGAACATCCTATTGAAACACCGTTTATCTGGAAAGTATTGCCGACTGGTGAGGATTCTCTTCGTGCGGCGGTAGAAACATTGCGCCCTACTTTACCTGTGGGTTATGTATCGGAAATGAACTTAGCTTTACCTGCTTGGATACAATCAGTGGCGGAACGATTAACCGCGGGTTTGATATTATTGATAGATTATGGTTTTCCGAGCCGCGAGTATTATCATCCCCAACGCGATCAAGGGACATTAATGTGCCATTATCAACATCATTCTCACGATAACCCATTGACTTTAATAGGATTGCAAGATATTACCGCCCATGTAAATTTTACTGCCATCGCAGAATCTGCGCTTACTGCTGGGTTACATGTTTCAGGCTATACCAATCAGGCTAATTTTTTGATCGCTTGTGGCTTGCCCGAATTATTATCCGCCATTAATTTTGATGATAAAATTTATTTGCAAAAAAGCCAACAGGCAAAAACTCTCATTTTGCCTAGTGAAATGGGCGAATTATTTAAAGTCATCGCACTCACTCGCAATTTAGAAGACATGCCTTTGCTGGGATTTACCCAAGATGATCGGGCAAGGCTTTGATAATGATGAATTATGACACGAGGTTTAAGAAATCCGATTTTTTGAAAAAATCGGATTTCTAAGGAATGAGACTTTAATCACTTCCAACACTTTTAAAGCCAAATATGACCGGTTTTGAAAACCGGTCAGGTTTAGTTTTGTGTTTTATTAAATTTTTCTCGTTCCCACGCGCTGGCGTGGGAATGCAGTCGGGACGCGCCAGCGTTCCGTTCATCATCACTGAATGAAAGGAGAAATGAAAAATGAAAATTCTCGTTTCACTTCAACGCTGGCGCGTCGAGAATGCGTTCCCACGCCGGCGCGTGGGAACGAGAAAAGGAAGGTGGGCAAAAAAAACACTTGCCCACCCTACACCCTACACACTAAATGAAAGATTCATCTTACAGTAATTTCAACACGGCGATTTTTTGGTTCTGCCACCTCGTCTGCTGTTTTAATCAATGGAACAGCTTCACCATAAGAAGTGATTTCAAGAATATCATGATTAACGCCCTTGGAAATAAGCAACTTCGCAACACATTTGGCGCGTTTAAGGGAAAGTTTGTAATTAAGTTCCTCAGAGCCAACACGATCACTGTGACCAATAACACTGACATCCTTTGACTGACGGGATGCAATAGTTGCTATGATTTCTGGAATCAGCGCAAGGGATTCAGCAGTCGGTTCATTTGACCCTTTTGGAAAATAGAACAGAAAGTTGACAGCCGGCGCTGGCTGTGCTTTAAGTGCTTGAGCGAAAATGCGCTTGACTTCTTTTTCTTCCAAGATTTCTGGTTCACTGGGCAATGCTTCAGGACTATCTAAATCTGTAGATTGCCAAGCTTTGTTGAGAGATTGCGATCCTTTTTCACTGGTTATAGTCATTTTCCCCACTTTTCCCTCATTATCTGGCATGAGAACAAATTGTGTTTTAGAACTACAGCCTGATAAAAACGCAATGTATAATAAAACGCTAATCATCTTTTGCTTTTTCATATTATCCTACCTTTCTACTTCGAGCCTACTCTTTTACTTTGACGGCAATATGTGTTCCCCGAACACCAATTGTTGCAGTCGGTGTATTAATTTTTACTGCATTTCGATCCTGCTTTGCAATCAAGCCTGTTAGATAAACCATAGTGCCTTTTACGATACTGGCAACAAACGATAGTTTTTTCTTTTCTGGTTTAAGCAGAAATTCATTAATAATGAGCCGACTATTGGAGCCAATAGAAATAAGACTATCGTCTCTTAAAATAACTCCAATAGCTCCATTCTGCCCTGTGACAAGGGCATCACGCACAAATAACTTATCACCTGTTTTGACGGAAATCAATTTCTGATTTCTCTCAATATTAGCGGGGTTTTTAACAGATTTGATAACACCAATCACATCCGCTGATGCAAACAGACTGGTGCTGTATATCAAAATGAACAGAAAAATCATTGCAAAAACTTTCATTTTTTTACTCCAAAATAGTCTTTAAGGAATGAAAATTTAAAATAGGAGTCCAACGCTTCAGCTTTGGGCGTTTTTTGGACGGATTGACAAAGCTAAAGCGTTGTTACTCCAAAGCAACAAAGCTGAAGCGTTGGACTCCAAAATTTTAACTCTTTTCTGTACAGGATAAAAAAATTAACGTATTTATAACTAATTGATTTTTTATGTAAAATATTTTTTATAACGAAAAAAAATTGTCCTGTACAGAGATTTTTCAGTATAAACAAATATTCAAAACCGCAAGCACTTCATTGATAAGTTGAGGCGGTGCAGATTCAATCAGTTTAACGTTTCTAGCCACATAATCAATGGATTTTACTTGATCAACCATAACAAAACCAGTGAGTGATGTTTTTTCTGGTATTTTAACGTGAAATGGAATATCTCTGTCGGTATTGGTAATGGGGCAAACAATCGCTAGTCCAGTATGCTGGTTAAATAAGTCATTGCTGACAACCAAAGCAGGTCTTCTACCTTTTTGTTCATGCCCAGATTGTGGATCAAAGCTCAAAGCGACAAATTCTCCCTTCTTGGGTACATATTGTGCCATTTACCAAACCTCCTTGCCAACCGGTTGTCCCCATTTTTCCTCGTGGGGATTATAGTCAGTAGGCATTTGTGCCACCAATTCTGCTAAAGTGTGTTTACCGATTTCTTGAGTAGTGGGTTTGATAATAATTTCTCCCTTTTGCACAGTAATGAAAACTTCATCACCAGGAGACATTTGGGCTTGATTAAGCATTTCTTGGGTAAAAGATAGCCCTTGATGATTCCCCCATTTTTGAATAACGGCTAACATAATATTTTTCCCTTATTATATCTTGCAAAACTCATGGATGAAAGCCAGGCGAACACGCAGGTTCGCCCCTACTGAAAAACGTGAGGTTTTGTAGGGGCTGCGTGTCTGCCCTCATCATTTCGAGGCTAAAGTTTTTTTCTTTAAAAAAAACTTTAGCCTCGAAAAGAGTTTTGCAAGAACCTCGACATACTATTTAATAAATCCTATTAAATCCCGAAAATCCGTTTAATCCTGTTCAAATTAGAGATAAACACTCCCCAAAATCACCGCCTGACGTGCCCCTGTCACCGATTGCAAATTACCAAATTGCTTTGTCCATCGTCGTTGCGCTAACCAAGCAAAACTCATTGCCTCTACTAAATTAGGCTTTATTCCAATCGCCGCCGTTGATTCAATCACACAATTTGGCAACTGTTTAGCCAGCCCATCCATCAACAATGGATTATGCACGCCGCCCCCACAAACTAATAATCGTTGAGGTTTATAGGGCAAAATGGCTTGTGCAATACTGGTTATGGTGAGTGAACATAAAGTGGCTTGAACATCTTCGGGATGTAAGGATAAACCTAAAGTATGATAACCCAACCAATCCAGATTAAAATAGTCACGCCCAGTACTTTTCGGCGCAGGTTTAGCAAAATAGGAATCAGCGAGCATCGCATTTAACAGTGAAGGGTTCACTTTTCCCGTTGCCGCCCACTCGCCGTTTTTATCCATACGAGAACGTTGTTGCTGATAGCTATAAGCATCTAACAGCGCGTTACCTGGTCCCGTATCCAATCCAATCACAGGCTGAGTTTCGTCAGCCCTCAGTACGGTAATATTAGCAATCCCCCCAATATTGAGTATCACACGATCTTCATCTGGACTACGCATCAAAGCGTTATGAAAAGCAGGGGCGAGGGGTGCACCTTGTCCACCTGCCGCCATATCCCGCCGCCGAAAATCGGCAATAGTAGGAATCCCCGTCATTTGTGCAATGATATTAGGATCGCCCAATTGCAAAGTATAAGGTGGATCGCCATCAGGATGGTGATATAAAGTTTGTCCAGGGCTACCTATCGCACAGATTTGTTCCCGTGGCACTTGTGATTTTTCCAGCAATGCCAAAGAGGCTTCAGCAAATATTTTACCCATCTGTACATCAAGTGTCGCTATATCATGCAATGTACTATTCTCTCGTGTCTGTTGACTGAGGGTAAGTAAATCATCACGCAATTCTGGTAACCAGGGATGACTATGTACAGCATGTACCTGTACACCTGCCGTTGTAAATTCAACTAATACGGCATCAATGGCATCCACGCTGGTGCCAGACATTAATCCAATAAATAAACACATATTATCAACCTGAAATTTTTTGGAATTCAACGCTTCAGCTTTGGACTTTTTGGAGTTCAACGCTTCAGCTTTGGACTTTTTACGGAATAAAATGTTGTTCAAGCACTGATTCAAAAATTCTTGATTTTGCCACTTTTGCCACTTTTGATACAGTTGTTTTCAGATCATCGAACTGAATTTGTACCAACCTTGTTGGCGTTGACAACGGATTCAGTTTATTTAACTTTGCCACCCACTGTTGAATTTCATCGGAAAAATGAATCCTGTTTTCTTTACTAATCGGAGTGGATAAAGGCAATTCTATTTCTTGAGGATTTTGAGGTTCGTCATCCAGTCGAATTTCATAATGCAAATGAGGTCCAGTAGATCGTCCAGTGCTACCCACATAGCCAATAATTTGCCCTTGGACCACTTTATCTCCAATACTCAAATCATCAACATATTTTGACAGATGTGCGTATAAAGTAATTACTCGCGGAGTATGTTCTAAAACAATGACTTTTCCATAGCCGCCCTTTCGCCCTACAAATTGGACAGTTCCATTTCCACCTGCGAAAATGGATACGCCCCTGTTTGCTGCATAATCAGTACCCGTATGTAAATGAATCCTTCTTGAAATGGGATGTCTGCGCTTTCCAAAAGGAGAACTGATTCTCTTATATTCCTCCAATGGAATGCGGATTAAAGAAATTTTGTGAAGACTATTACCCGTTGGCGTATAATAATCCGCATAACCCGTCGGATCAGTATAACGAAAGGTACTGACAACTTTGCCTTGACTGACAAATTCAGCTGCTAATATAACACCTTCTTTTACCTCCTCTTGTCGCCGCTGCTGTTCATAAATGACAGTGAATTGAGCACCTTGCCCTATATCACTCTCAAAATCAATTGCCCCATTAAATATTTGAGCGAGTTGAGAAATGCTATTATCTGACAAACCCACTTTTTTTGCAGCAAGGGCATAAGACGTTTCCACTTGACTATGAACAGAAACCCTTTCTTTGGTAAAAGTACCGATTTTCTGGATTTCACCCTGATAAGCACCACTTTCTCTCTTGAAAATCTGCAATTCATCAAAGTCATTTAACAGCAAAGTGAGTTCTTCAACATGCCCCTCAACATCACGCTTAATATGCAATGCTTGAGCGAGAGGAAGTTGGCGTAAATGTTTAACATATTCATCATCCAATTCAAAGAGTTTATGCAATTGCGCTTGATCAAGTTGATGTTTTTTGAAAATCAATGACAAATTATCACCTAACTTGATACGGAGATGTAACCAAGGTAAAAATTTCTTTGGAAGAAGGAAAGTAGCGGTTTTAACCGTTTTAGAAGAAGGAGGAGTAATGCTAATCGTTGACGTTTGAAGGAAAGAAGAGAGCCTTTGTGCAGATAATATTGAGGCATTGGAACTATTTAACCACCATAATAGCGGCAAAGCAGTTAATAAGCTGAAAACGGCTATCATTTTAGAACTTAACCGGGTGCGTTGTACTTTTAAATGTAAACCATATTCAACGCGATAATTATTCCCTTTAATTTTAAAGGGGTTAACAGAATGACGAGATGAATTAAAACGTTTGCGAGCCATCATAGTATATGGTGAATAACGGTGTGAGGTAAATACACAATGGATGTGTGTTTTTAATCCGAAAAGAGGATTGATATTTTTTCTTGGCATATTAAATCCTACAGTGAGTTGGTATAAACTTATTTTTTTATTTTTATTTTATCAATCATTTTGAATGGTTAATCATTAAATATGTGTAACTACTCAGGGCAACCACAAGGGATTGCCCCTACATCAGAATATTTTCGTCAGTATTAATAAGAATATTGGTGACTACTCAGCCTTGAAATAAATTTCAAGGCTAAAAGCCGAAGCAGGCTAAAGCCAGCTAAACTCTCTCTCTCTAATTAGTCTGTTTTAACAGACTTTAGCTTTTAGCCTTGAAATTGATTTCAAGGCTAACCGCTGAGTAGTTACAAATATGTTAAACTTAATCGCTAAAAACTAAAATAGAAACCACCTATGATAACAATAACAGAAACATTAGAGCAAATAAAACAAGGTTGCCACGAAATATTACTCGAAAATGAATTACGCGCCAAATTAGAAAGGGGCAAACCACTCAATATCAAAGCGGGCTTTGATCCAACAGCCCCTGATTTACATCTAGGGCACACAGTGCTACTGAATAAACTGCGTCAATTCCAGAAGTTAGGGCATACGATTTTCTTTTTAATCGGTGACTTTACTGGCATGATTGGTGATCCAACTGGCAAAAATATCACCCGTAAACCATTATCGCGTGAAGAAGTCTTAGATAATGCCAGCACCTATCAAAAACAAATCTATAAGATACTCGATCCAGAACTCACCAAAATTTGTTTTAACGCCGATTGGATGAATAAAATGGATGCCACTGGCTTAATTAAACTGGCATCTCAACACACTGTCGCGCGTATGTTGGAACGTGATGATTTTGATAAACGCTATAAGGGCGGGCAACCCATTGCCATTCATGAATTTCTATACCCCTTAATACAGGGATACGATTCAGTAGAATTACGAGCAGATGTTGAATTAGGCGGAACAGATCAAAAATTTAATCTGTTAGTTGGGCGTGAATTGCAAAAACATTTTGGGCAAGCACCACAAGTCGTTTTGACAATGCCGATCTTAGAAGGTTTAGATGGCGTACAAAAAATGTCTAAATCTTTAGGCAATTATATTGGCATTGAGGATGCACCTAATGATATGTTTGGTAAACTCATGTCTATTTCTGACTGGCTGATGTGGCGTTACATTGATTTATTAAGCTTTCAAAGCCCTGCTCAAATTGCACAATGGAAAAAATCGGTTGATGAAGGCGCGAATCCGCGTGATATTAAGATAAAATTTGCTCAAGAGATTGTTGAGCGTTTTCATAGCCATGCCTCAGCGATGCAGGCTTATGAACAATTTCTCGCTCGTTTCAGGCACGGCGAAATGCCAGAAGACATACCAGAAGTGACTTTAACGTCAAAAAATGGCACAATAGCAATAGCCAATTTACTTAAAGAGGCAGATTTGACACCAAGCACTTCGGATGCGAACCGAATGATTAAACAGGGTGCCGTTAAAATTGACGGAGAAAAAGTGAGTGATCGTACCCTCAAAATACCTGCTGCTTCTACTCATGTTTATCAAGTGGGTAAACGCCGCTTTGCACGAGTGAAAGTAATGTTTAATGGTTAATGGTTAATGGTTAATGGTGAATGATGGGCAACCACAAGGGATTGCCCCTACATAAGAATATTTCAACCTAAAGTTTTTTGAAGAAAACTTTAGGCTGAAATGTTGTAGGGGCAATCCTTTATGGTTGCCCTGAGTACGAGTGATGAATGAATTGAAGCATTCACCATTAACCATTCACCATTAACCATTATCTAAACAGAGATAACTAAACAATGCAAGCATTTACAACTTTGACAGGTTTAGCAGCACCATTGGATCGGACTAATGTCGATACTGACGCTATCATTCCTAAACAGTTTTTAAAATCTATTCATCGCACAGGGTTTGGACCTTATTTATTTGATGAATGGCGTTATTTAGATTATGGCGAACCAGGTCAAGATTGCACAAATCGTCCATTAAATCAAACATTTATCCTAAATCAGTCCCGCTATCAAGGGGTACAGGTTTTACTGGCACGCCACAATTTTGGCTGTGGCTCTAGTCGTGAACATGCGCCCTGGGCACTGCTTGACTACGGATTTAGGGTAATAATTGCCCCCAGTTTTGCGGACATCTTTTATAATAACTGTTTTAAAAACAGCATTTTACCCATCGTTTTAAAAGAAGAGACTGTTGACAGCCTATTCCAAGCAGTACAAGCAACACCTGGCTACAAGCTGACTATTGACTTAGAAACACAAACAGTCAGTACTCCAACAGGAGAACAGTTGACATTTACCATAGATGCTTTTAGAAAGGATTGCTTATTGAATGGCTTAGATGACATCAGCCTCACTTTGCAAAAAGCCGATGACATTATCGCTTATGAAAATCGGCGCAAACAAGAAGCCCCTTGGCTTTTTAATCTTTGAACACTTGTAATTACTCAGCCGTTATTAGTATGGTAGGTCGGGTTAGCTTATCAAGCGTAGCGTGATAACGTAACCCGACATTTACCTAATAAATTGTGTCGGGTTACTTTGCGGCGCCATCTAACCCAACCTACTTAGGAATGAAACTTTAATAACTTCCAAAACCTTTAAACCAAACCTGACAGGTTTAGTTTTCGAGGTTTTAGTTTTTCTTCAAAAAACTAAAACCTCGAAAGTGTTTTATTAAATTTTCATTCCTTAACTGAGTACGATCACTCAAACTAATCACTAAAAATGACTAAAACTATCGCAATATTACCGGGCGACGGTATCGGACCAGAAATTGTCGCAGAAGCCATTAAAGTCTTAGACAAATTATGGACCTCCTTTGGTTTAGATGTACAGTTGGAACAAGGCTTAGTCGGCGGCGCAGCGATTGATGCCACAGGACATCCCTTGCCCATCGAAACTTTGGAACTGGTTAAAAAAGCAGATGCTGTACTATTAGGTGCAGTTGGTGGTCCAAAATGGGAACCGCTTGACATCGCTATTCGTCCAGAAAAAGGCTTATTAGGCTTGCGCTCTGAACTCAAACTCTTTGCCAATTTAAGACCAGCCATACTATTCCCTGAATTGGCTAATGCCTCAACGCTCAAACCAGAAATCGTTGAAGGGTTGGATATTCTTATTGTACGCGAACTCACTGGCGGCATTTATTTTGGGCAACCGCGTGGCATTCGCACCCTTGACAATGGCGAATCGCAAGGCGTTAACACCCTTGTCTATAATGAAAGTGAAATTGAACGTATTGCACGAGTCGCCTTTGAAAGTGCCGACAAGCGACAAAAGCGTCTCTGTTCAGTTGATAAAGCCAATGTACTGGAAGCGACAGAACTTTGGCGAGAAATTGTCACACGAGTGGGCAAAGACTACCCCAATGTCCAACTCACTCACATGTATGTTGATAATGCCGCTATGCAACTGGTACGCGCACCAAAACAATTTGATGTCATCGTGACAACAAATATGTTTGGCGATATTTTGTCCGATTTAGCCTCCCAACTGACAGGCTCCATTGGCATGTTACCCTCCGCCTCCTTAGATGCCAACAATAAAGGGATGTACGAACCCATACATGGATCCGCCCCTGATATCGCAGGACAAAATATCGCCAACCCACTGGCGACTATTTTATCTATCGCCATGATGTTACGCTATAGTCTCAATAAACCTAAATTAGCCATCACGGTTGAAAATGCTGTCAGTCAAGTTTTGCGCGAAGGATTGCGTACCATAGATATTCAACAAAAAGGGACAGAAATTATCAGTACCCGTGAAATGGGCGATGCAGTAGTCGCTGCGTTAAGTCAGTAATCTCTTAATGTAGGGTATGCCCATTAAGTGAAGCCTTGGAATCCATTCGAGGTTTTAGTTTTTTGAAGAAAAACTAAATTCGAGGTTCAAGTTTTTTCTGTAAAAAAACTTGAACCTCGAATCGAATCCTTTAGATTTGGGAGTCCAAACCTTTAGATTTGGGAGTCCAAACCTTTAGATTT
>JAOZSV010000384.1 GCA_029939505.1 Thiotrichaceae bacterium
TCGTTTCGCCGCTTACTTAGAAATCCGATTTTTGAAAAAAATCGCTTAAACATCTTGGAAACATAGTGCGTCACATCAGTTAATAATTCACCATTCACCATTAATAACTGACTAATGCCCATACAACACCGGTATAACATAGCGCAATAAATACCGCCGCCGATCCAATATCTTTAGCCTGTTTAATCAGAGGATGTTCTTCCTGACTAATACGATCTGCTACAGCTTCAATAGCAGAATTGAGTAATTCTGTGAGCAACACTAAGAATAAACTACTGATCAACAATGCGCGTTCAATGCCGTTTTCACCTAACCAAAAAGCAAGCGGTATTAATACAAAACATAATAATACCTCTTGGCGAAAGGCGGCTTCATTGATCCAGGCGGCTTTTAAACCCGCCATTGAATAGCCAAAGGCTTTAAAAACTCGGGTTAATCCTGTCTTTTTGTTCATTAATATTTCCACATAATATCTAAGTCTTTAGCTGCTTTAACATCATTCAAACGTCGCACGGGTAAAGTATAGGGTGCGTTTTTCAATTTTTCAGGCGTTGATTCAGCCTCTTCTTGAATTTCACATAATGCGGTGACAAAATTATCCAAAGTCTGTTTATCCTCTGTCTCTGTGGGTTCAATCAATAAACATTCCGGCACAAGCAGGGGGAAATAAGTGGTTGGTGCATGAAAACCTTTATCAAGTAAACGTTTAGCGAAATCCATCGCCGTCACACCTTGTTGCTTGGCTTGACGCTTGAGCGTCAAAATAAATTCATGGCTGGCACGACGCTGGGAAAAAGCCATATCAAATCCTTTTTTAGAGAGTTTCGTTTGTAAATAATTCGCATTTAAAGTAGAAAACTCTGCCACTCTTGACAAACCGGAACGTCCTAAAAGGCGCAGATAAATCAACGCCCGTAATAAAATACCGATATGACCAGAATGTGCTAATAAACGTCCGATGGTTTTTGGATATTCTGATTCTGTCAACCAGTGATAATTTTTTCCGTCATATCCGACGATAGGAACGGGTAAAAAGGGTAATAAGCGTTCATTAACGCCTACGGGTCCCGCGCCTGGTCCTCCGCCGCCGTGCGGCGTTGAAAACGTTTTATGTAAATTGAGATGAATCACATCAAAATCCATATCACCGGGTAACACTTTACCCAAAATGGCATTAAGATTTGCGCCATCATAATATAATAAGCCTCCTGCGTCATGTACATATTTAGCGATTTCGCCAATTCTCTGCTCGAAAACGCCAAGTGTCGAAGGATTAGTTAGCATAATCCCTGCTGTTTGTGGACCAACTACTGCCCGTAAAGCGGTAATATCGATATCGCCCTCAGCATTCGTTGGGATTTCACGTACTTTGAAACCACACATCACAGCAGACGCAGGATTAGTGCCATGAGCGGCATCGGGAACTAACATTTCTGTGCGTTCTGTATTACCATGCGCGTCATGGTAGGCACGTATCATGGCAACACCGGAAAATTCGCCTTGCGCCCCTGCGGCAGGTGCCAAAGAAACGGCTTTCATTCCCGTGACTTCTTTAAGCATTTCTTGCAACTCATATAAACAAGCCAGTATGCCTTGACTTTGTGATTCAGGGGCAGCGGGGTGATGGGATAAAAAACCGGGTAACATTGCTAAAGTGTTACAAATACGCGGATTATATTTCATCGTGCAGGAGCCGAGTGGATAAAAATGCGTATCAATGGAAAAGTTTTTCTGTGACAAGCGCGTGTAGTGACGGACAACTTGCATTTCCGAGGCTTGGGGCAGTAAGGGGCGGGTTTTACGGCGGTATTTCTTTGGGATATTGATAATTTCAGGATGGTGTGCGGGATATTGTGAAGTGGTTTTTCGTCCAGTATATTCAAAAATAAGCATAAAATGAGTCCTAAAATTATATATTGATTAATATTTTGAACAGGATTTCCTTTGTACAGGAGATTTTTTATTGTTTTCGAGGCTAAAGTTTTTTTCGTTAAAAAAACTTTAGCCTCGAAATCAGAATTTTCAGAATATTCGATGCGAAATTTTTTTAAAGAAAAACTTTAGTCGAGGTTTTCATTTCAAAAAACGAAAACCTCGAATTCCAATTTGAACGCTTTTTACTCTCGTTTCTCATTCGCTTCAGCAGGAACGGGAAATTGTGCAAAAACCTCCCGCACCCATTGCGATCTCAAAAGATAAATAATCAACACGAAGTCAATATAAATAAACATCAAGAGTACCTCATTGAATTTTTTAATACCAAGCACAATATATAAGATAAATAAGCCAATTTCCAAAACGGCTGTCAATAATAAAAACCATCTGCCCCTTTGCCATATCCAGCGCAACCAAGAGCTTGCGGTAGGCTTTCGCCCAGCCATACTGATGATAACTAATAATGCAGGAATGCAGGAATATAACAAAGCCCCACTGGAATATTGCTCTGATGGCATCACTTGAATCAACGGTTGTACAACCATTCCAATAATAGGAATATGTGCCATTATGGGCAAAGCGATAATCAAATAATGCTTGAGCAAATAAAAAGTGGCGAAAATTAAAAACAAGGGTATTTTCAATACTTCGTATTGATTATAATTAACAGGATTGTACTGTTTCATATTCAGCGATTTGTTTAGTTTAGTATGAAAAATGCTAATTAACTAATGTTACGCACTATGTTTCCAAGATGTTTAAGAAATCCGATTTTTGAAAAAATCGGATTTCTAAGTAAGCGGCGAAACGAGGTTTAAGCGATTTTTTCAAAAATCGGATTTCTAAGCTCGAATAGAATCGCTTTGC
>JAOZSV010000190.1 GCA_029939505.1 Thiotrichaceae bacterium
CCTCGACTTGAGTTTTTTGAAGAAAAACTCAAACCTCGAATGGACTCCAAGGCTTCACTTAATGACATTAATGCGTCTGCATGGAAGAAAGTTTAATTACCGGCACCCCATTTTTTTCTCGTTCCCAAACTCTATTTGGGAATGTCTTTCACAACACGGAGCGTTGTACTTTAAAAAGCCCCAAGTCTAAATGACAAGGGGCTTTTTTTATGCCCTATTTTTTTTAAGGGAATAAGGATGCCGATGATTTTTATGATATAATATTTAAATATCAGGTCAAAATAATTTTTTGACCATGTACGACTTTGATTATATAACGGATCGTGTCTTTTTACAAAAACGTGGTGTGAGTTATGCCTTTATTCACAAATGACTACAAGAGCATTTTGCAGATATGGGAAAGATAATGAAATTAAGTAATTGAATTATATGCGATTTAATAAAACATTGGTGTCAATTTTTAGCCTAAATTTTAACGAACAGAAGTAAAACCTGGAGAATACTAAATGCGTGTCATTTCAAAAAAAGCCCTTGATGAATTTGCAAAAAGACATCCTGAAGCGAAAGAACCTTTAGCACGTTGGTATGGAATAGTAAAAAAAGCAAATTTTCTAAATTTTAATGAGGTGCGACAAGTGTTTCCAAGTGCTGATAAAGTAAGCAATTGCACGGTATTCAATATTGGTGGTAATAAATATCGACTCATTACAGCAATCCACTATAACCGACAAATAATTTACATCCGATTTGTTCTAACACATATTGAATATGATTTAAGTTATTGGACAGGTGAATGTGAAAAATAATTAAATGTCCTAATAACCAACATTCCGCATACCTTTATCACTTATTGATAATAAATTATAATATTTTGTTTATGATAGCATTATTTAAAATATATTATAATCAGATGGTTATAAAAATTATATGCGGAATGGAATGTCGGTAATAATTTTAGGAAAAAATATGATGAAAGGAGACAATGATGACTGAAATGCTTGAAGAGACTAAGACTTGTTGGATGAATGCGGAAAAATTTTTTTCGGTTCCTCATACTGAGGCAGAATACGATAAGGCGGTTGTTCTTCTTAATCAATTAATTGATACGGTGGGAGAAGATGAAACGCATATTCTGGCTGGCTTAATGGAAACCCTCGGCCTCTTAATTGAGACTTACGAAAATCAACATTATCCCATGCCAGAAGTATCAGGAATAGACCGATTAATTTATTTAATGGAAGAACACGGGTTAAAGTCAAGTAGTTTGAGCAACGAGATTGGTACTGAAAACGAAGTATTGGAAGTTCTTAATGGGCAACGCGATTTAAATACTCGCCAAATTCATGCACTTTGTAATCGTTTTCATGTTCCACCTGACGTTTTTTTATAACAGAATGTCATACAAGAAATTAGCTCAGTTTATTGTGGGTATCAAGAATAACAATGCCATTAAGTTAAGCCAGGGCGAACACGCATGTTCGCCCCTACAGCCCCTGGAAAAATAGGGGACAGACCCCGTTTTCCTGCTAAAGCAGAATTTTATATCGTTGCAGCACATCCCGTCAAGGCAGAGATGTCTGTATCTACTCCAAAGAGTGCGGCAAAAGAACCAATTAATCTTGATACCATATTGATTTGTAAGAAAAAAAATGAATCATCAATGATTAAAAATAATAGAATTAACTTGAAAGCAAATATTGAAAAATATGTGCAAAGATTTTATTCTATTGGTAGAAATTTAAGTTCAGGTGATCAGTTTGTGATTGCTTGTTCACAAGTTATCTCATTCGCATCCTGTAATCATAAGACTGAAAAAGAAACCAAAGAATTATTACAGTGGGTATCAAATGAGTCAATGTGATTTTCCGGTCGTCTGGATAATAATCTGTGGCAATTTGTCTTTTAAACCGCGTTTTTGATTTGGTAATAAGTCAAAACAAATGGCATAAACTGTTGAGTTTATTGATAATAATATTATGGCAATCATCGAAGAAATTTCTATTAAAAATTACCGGGTATTACAAAATGTCACGCTTAAAGGAATTCAATCCTTTTCCATTTTTTTAGGTCCGAATGGCAGTGGTAAAACCACGTTTTTTGATGTCATCGGTTTCCTTTCTGATTGCCTGACAACTAACGTAAAGCCCTTGATAATCGTGGCCGATTTCAGGAAGTGATCTCGCGTAATGCGAAAAAGCAAGAGATTGAAATTGTTATTAAATATAGAGAAAAAGCCAAACAGCCTCTTATTACTTATACCCTCGCTATTAGCCAAGAAAAAAATACGCCAATTGTGTCTAGGGAAACACTTAAATGGCAAAGAGGTTCTCGCGAACAACCCTTTGTTTTTCTCAACTTCACACGGGGCAGTGGTGAAGTCATTAGTGGTGAAACGCCGGGAACTCACTCCAAAAGAATTCATTATCAAATGGACGATCCAAGTTCTCTTGCTATTAAAACCATTGGACAACTCTCAGATAATCCACGGGTTGCCAGTTTAAGACGCTTTATTGAAAGTTGGTTTTTATCCGACTTTATCCCGGATCAGGCGCGTCAATTAGCCGTTGCAGGCGCAGTGGAACACCTTTCCCGTGAAGGCGATAATATTGCCAACGTGGTGCAATATTTAGCAGATAAACATCCTGAAACTGTAGAAAAAATTTTGCGACAGCTCGCTGAACGGGTGCCTAAATTAGAGTATGTTGATTCAGAGCAAACGATTGATGGCAGATTAACCTTGTTATTTAAAGATGCGCCCTTTACAAAACCGTTTTTAGCCCGATTCGCATCTGATGGCACTTTGAAACTTTTGGCGTATTTAATTTTGCTTAATGATCCAAATCCACCCCAATTGCTTTGTATTGAAGAACCTGAAAATGGCTTGCATCATAAACTGCTTGATCCTTTAGGCGAAGATTTAATGAGTTATTCACAAAAATCTCAAGTCTTTGTTTCTACCCACTCGCCTTTTTTTGTCAATACGGTGAGAAATGCAAAATCGCTGTGGATTTTTCAACGCGAAGATAATGGCTATGCCACTATCACACGGGCGGATCAGATTCCTCATGCTAAACATTTTATAAATGCTGAAGGAGGATTAGGCGATTTATGGACTGAAGGTTATTTAAGGGGGTTGCCCTATTAGGTGGTTGTTATGCACATCGAATTTTTAGTAGAAGAGCCATCAATGGAAATGGCATTAAAATTCATTGTTCCTAAAATTATTGGCTCACAACATACTTTTCTTATCCATAATTTTCAAGATAAGAAAAGATTGTTAAAACAATTACCTAAACGAATGCAAGCCTACGCCAATTTTATTCCTTCAACTCGTAAGCCGCATATGTCTGATTGATAAATCGTAATTTGTAGGGTGCATAAGCGATAGCGTCATGCACCATTTGCATCCATTACGGCAATTCATACACAACCAAATTTTTATTAAATGAATGGGTTTGGTGTATGACGCTTCGCTTATACACCCTACGAGCTACGAGCTCTTGGGAAACATTGGATAAATTACTTAAAGATTATGGCTATCAAGGTTTATTTAAAACGCAATTTGCACAACAAATTGCCCCCAATATGAATGTTGAAAATAATCGTTCAAAAAGTTTTCAAGTTTTTCGGGATGGAATTAGGAAAATTGTTAAGTACTGAAACATAAATTATCGGTATCTTCTCTAAAATCGGTGGAAAAAACCTGACAGGTTTCCAAAACCTGTCAGGTTTGGGCCAGTTCTAAATTCGGTGGAAAAAACCTGACAGGTTTGGGCCAGTTGACCCACACTTTTTGAGAAGATACGAAGAAACCATAAAAAAACGACTCCTTCCTTCCCAAATTTTCTAGTTGACATTATAAACAAGAATCCCTACCCACTAAAATAACCAAAAGAATCCCTACCCAAAGAGGTACAAATCAACTGGGTAGGGAAGCAGAAACGTCTTCCACAAAGCTCTGCTTGTGCCGACGGGAAAAGCATGAGTCTTGATGAACCCGTTACATTTGTCGCAAATATAATTCTGCTAAACTTAAATCTTGTGGATGGGTGATTTTGATATTATCGGGATGTCCTTCAATTAATACGGGGTGCAATCCAAATCGTTCTATTGCTTGTGCATCGTCTGTGACTAATTCGCCTTTGTTTAAGACGCTTTGCAAAGCATGATATAAGGTTTCTAAACGAAACATTTGTGGAGTCAGGGCGTGCCATAAACCTTCACGATTAATTGTTTCACCGATTTCAATTTGATGGGCGTTGGATGCAGCCCGTTTCATGGTGTCGCGTACCGGAACTGCTAATAGCCCACCAACAGGGTGGTGAGCCAGTTCGGTCATCAGTTTCTCAATATCTGCCTGCCGCACACAGGGACGTGCTGCGTCATGCACTAATACCCAATCGTCTGGCTGCGCCCGTTGTCGTAATGCTTGTAAACCATTTAACACGGAATGGCAACGTTCCGCGCCACCGTTGACACGTATTATGGGCTTTGGCAAAGTCAGCGTTTCCCAATAAGCGTCATCTTCTGCGAGACAGACGACAATGCCAGCAATTTGGGGTAAGCATAATCGTTCTAAGGTGTGTTGGAGAATGGGTTTGTCGTGTAAGTGTAAATACTGTTTGGGGCGGCGACTTCCCATCCGTGAGCCACTACCCGCTGCTGGCACGATAGCCCAATAGTTAGGGGTTTTATTCGACAATTTGATAAAAAACCTCGTTTCGTTTAATCATACCTAATTCCATACGGGCGTGTTCTTCAATGGCAGAAAGACCTTGTTTGAGATCAGCAACTTCTGCTGCGAGTGCGTCATTACGAGTTTTGAGTGCGGCATTTTCTTTCCGCTTCTGTTCGACCATTTGTCTTAAAGCATGATTTTCTTGATAACTGCCCTGAGCAAACCAGAGATGATATTGTAAGTTGATGAGTAGTAGGGATAGAATGATGATGAGAAATTTCATAAATTTTACTTTGGAGTCCAACGCTGAAGCGTTGGACTCCAAATTTGATTTCCACTAAGAAATAAATTCGACAATGTTGAATCAGACCTGACAGGTTTCTAAAACCTGTCAGGTCTAGTCGTCGATGTTATTTCATGCACGTTCCTAATTCTTCTTAAACGCTCTTAGTTGGTTGTCATTCATCATAGGAATCAGTAAGATTTTTTTGTCGTTCAGGTAAGCATGATCAGCAGAACCTTGCTTTAATGACATTAACAGTTGTACCTTACCCGTCGCATCAAAGTGAAAGAGTTTTCCAGCCATCCAATCTGTCACGTAATAGCCGCTTGCCCCGTCTGATTCGACACCGTCGAGGTTGCCAACCGGTTTACCGTCACCGATAGGGGTAATTTTTTTACTGGCATAATCCACAGCCAGTAGATGTCCAGGCGTTTTGGTGTTAAATCCATCAGTCATCACGCCCCAACTGCCAACAACGAGTCGTTTTTCTTCGGCGAGTAAGCCGTTAGGGTTTATTAAAGCGGCATTTTGTAGCCAGATTTTAAACTGACTATTGCATAGACAATGGATGGTATCGGTCAGCAAGTCGGAGACATAGATATTGCCCGCTTTATCTGCCGTGACATCGTTTAAGAACCGGGCATTTTTGGCTTCGTAACGTTTGATCACTTGAGCCTTGTTGATATCAATGGCCACTAAGGCATCAATATCTGATACATACAAGGTATCTCCCACAATCGCCATGCCTTTTGGGGCATTCAAACCTTTGGCGATCCATTTTTCTTTGAGCAATTTGCCATCTAAAGAGACTGTGGAGAGATAACCTTTACCATCTTTATGGGTTGGTTTTCCTTGCACGTTGGAAACAATTAAACGTGAACGGGTGACATCATATATCACTGATTCAGGTTGCTTTAGCCCTTGACTTAAAGTCCATCCCGGGCTAAAACTGGGTGTACTTGGTTCCGATTTAACCGGTGATTCGGCTAATGCGCTGCTGTGATAAACAATGACAGCAAAGAGTGTGTGTGTGAGAGGATTGAGTTTTAACATCGTATTTTTCCAGAGAGTTGAGTGAAAAATCTTTGAACGGCTTTGGGTATTTTTTGGAGTCCAACATTAACTTTGGGCGTTTTTTGGATTTCAAAATACTCTCGTTTCCAAACAGAGTTTGTGAATGCATTCCTTGATTATCTGCGTCGTTTGACAGGACGCGGAGCGTCACTGCCATTAAGTTTTCGAGGTTTGAGTTTTTTGAAGAAAAACTCAAACCTCGAAAGGATTTATAGTATAATTATCAATAAGTTATGATGTAGGTTGGGTTAGCGAAGCGTAACCCAACCCTCCTTCTTATTGATGGAGTCGGGTTACGTTATTTCGCGACGCGAAATAAGCTAACCCGACCTACATTTATAACTGCGTCGTTTGACAGGACGCTCCGCGTCCGGAAATGGGTTCCCAAACAGAGTTTGGGAACCAGAAAACCAGAAATAAAATCGACAACTAAACCTGACAGGTTTTATGCAACGTTGTAGAAGTTATTTTTGTACACGTTCCTTAATTCACCATTAAACAAAATCCTGTTCAAATTACCAGATAAGATTTGCAATTTCATCATATTTCTTGACGAATTGAACATTCACGCCTTCGGAGATATAATCAGGCAATTCATCAAAATCTCGTCTATTGGCTTCTGGCATAATCAAGTCGTGAATTTTAATTCGCCTTGCAGCAACCACTTTTTCACGAATGCCGCCAACCGGTAAAATTTGCCCCGTTAATGTCAATTCACCGGTCATGGCAAAATGTTTTCCCACTTCTTGCCCTTTTGCCAATGATAATAAGGCACTTGCCATTGTAACGCCAGCACTAGGACCATCTTTTGGTGTGGCACCTGAAGGCACATGTAGATGAATAAACGTTTTTTCAAAAAAATTCTTCTTTATCTTAAAACCTCTACTTTGCGACACGATGTAATTATATGCAATTTCTGCGGATTCTTTCATCACATCTCCGAGTTGGCCGGTGAGTTTAAAGCCGCGTGTGTAGTTGTGAATACAAGAGGCTTCGACGCTTAAAGTGGTACCACCCATTGATGTCCAAGCTAAACCGGTTACGACACCAACACCCTTTATCGCTTTTTCAGTATCAAACAAGGGCTTACCTAAATAATCTGATAAATTGTCGGGGGTGACTTTAACAGGTAATTCTGCGTCTTCCAAGACTTTGAGAGCCGTTTTGCGGGTAATGGTGCCAATGTGTTTTTCTAAGTTACGCACCCCTGCTTCTCGCGCATAATCTTCAATGACATGAGATAACGTATCGTCATTAAATTCCAAGTGTTCAGGTTTAAGTCCAGATCTCTCAAACTGACGTTTGATCAAATGTTTTTTGGCGATTTTCATTTTTTCGCTGGTAATGTACCCTGACAGTTTGATCATTTCCATACGATCCAACAAAGCTGCTGGTATCGTATCGGGGTGATTGGCAGTGCAAATAAATAGCACTTTAGATAAGTCAAAGCGGACATCCAAATAATGATCAAGAAAATCAACGTTTTGTTCCGGATCAAGCACTTCTAATAGGGCAGAAGCGGGATCGCCACGATATGATGCCCCAATTTTGTCAATTTCGTCCAACATGATGACAGGATTCGCATTTTCGACTTCCTTCATTGCTTGGAGAAATTTGCCGGGCATTGCGCCGATATAAGTCCGACGATGTCCTTTCATTTCTGCCTCATCGTGGATGCCACCGACAGAAAAACGGAAAAATTCTCTGCCAATCGCTGTTGCGACGGAACGACCAATAGAGGTTTTACCCACGCCAGGGGGGCCGACTAACAATAAAATCGTGCCACTAATGCGTCCTTTCAGCTTGGCGACGGCTAAAAATTCCATGATGCGATCTTTGACATCTTCTAAGCCTTCGTGATCGTTTTCAAGCACTTCTCGTGCTTCTTTGAGATCAAGTTTGTCTTCAGAAAACTTTCCCCAGGGCATTAAGGTTAACCAGTCTAAATAGTTACGGGTTATTCCGTATTCTGGTGAACCCTTTTCCAAAAACGACATTTTTTCCATTTCCTCATCAATGCGCTTCTGCACTGCTTTTGGAACTGTCAGTTTGCTGAGACGTTCTTTGAATTTGTCAGCTTCGGCAGTGCTATCATCTTTTTCTATGCCGAGTTCTTTTTTAATTGCTTTGAGTTGTTCGCGCAAGAAAAAATCTCGTTGATGATTCTGCATTCTTTCTTCGACTTGCTGGCGAATTTCAACTTGCGCTTTGGCCCGTTGCAACTCTTTATTGAGTAGCAACATGACTTTTTCTAGTCGTTTGAGAATAGGGAGAGTTTCCAGAATATCTTGTAATTCTGTTTTGGTCGATGTGGTTAAACTGGCTGCAAAATCCGCTAATGGAGAGGGTTCTTCAGGGCTAAAGCGTTGAAGAAAGATTTTGAGTTCTTCATTATAAAGCGGATTAAGGGGCATCAGTTCTTTAATCGTATTGATAACCGCTAAAACGTAGGGTTTGAGTTCTTCTACTTCATCTTTGCGCTTTTCAGGATAGTAAGTTGGCTTCACAGTAAGCGGATGTTCTTCAGATATCCATTCTTCAATACGAAACCGTTGCAGCCCTTCTACCACGATTTGTAACTTTAATTTATCGTCAGATTGCACGATACGGTGCAATCGACAAACAGTACCCATCTGACAGTAATCTTTCGATTTTGCCTCTAAGACTTTATTCGTTTTGACCATCGCTAATCCCAACATTTTATGGGATGAATCGGCAATGGTTTTCACGGTTTCAGCCCAGGGATCATTATCTACAATCAAGGGGATGACTTGATGAGGAAAAAAAGGACGATTGGCAATAGGTAAAATGTGTAAGACATCTGGGAGCGTTTCTTTGATTGATAGCAGTTGCACAGTTTCTTCAACCACATTTTTAGTCGCATTTTCATTTGATTCTGGTGCGAGTTCTTTATCGGTGAAGAATTCAATCTTTTCTTTTATCGCATCTTTATCACTGTCGGAAGCGATTTTCTCATCTTGCTCATCTTGCTCATCTTGCTCATCAGTGAGGTTCTCTGATTTTTCCAGTTTTATATCCTCATCATTTGTGAGGTTATCTGTATCTGTTTTTTCAGATTTCATATCCTCATCATTTGTGAGGTTATCGGATTTTGATTCTGTACTCATTTGGTTATCACTTATCAGTTATTTAGAAGCTTTGGATGCGAATTAAGAGTTAAAATTTTTTTGAAAATGGAGTCCAAACCTTTAGATTTGGGCGTCTTGGAGTACAACGCTTTAGCTTTGTAAATTCGTCCAAAAAACGCCCAAATCTAAAGGTTTGGACTCCAAGACGCCCAAATCTAAAGGTTTGG
>JAOZSV010000038.1:0-11700 GCA_029939505.1 Thiotrichaceae bacterium
GGTTTTTCGTGGGTTCCAAACCTCTGAGGTTTCCAAAACCTCAGAGGTTTTTCGTTTGTTCCAAACCTCTGAGGTTTTTCGTTTGTTCCAAACCTCTGAGGTTTCCAAAACCTCATAGGTTTTTCGTGGGTTCAAAAAACTCGGTTTCGGAGCGGCAAAATTCTGAAAATTCTGGAAATTCTGATTCAAACAATATTAGCCACCATCTCATCAATCCGCCCCTGCAATTCCCCAACATCAACCTTACTCAAGCGCACCAACAACGAATCCATCTGCTGATAAAAAGCCTCCGCATTCAAAACACGACCACGCGACTGCACCACTAATACAAAATCAAATTGCTGATGCCATAAATTCACCACCTCAGCCGCCAACGCCGTTTTACCCAAGCCCTGCCAAACCTTGTATCAAAACCACTGGCGACTCACTCGCACTCAACCAATCTTGATTTAATCGCGTCAACTCCCGACTTCTGCCCACAAAATGCGTTCGCGCCTTAAAACCATACTGTTCATCTTTTAACAACTCTTGAAAACGCCGATCTGGATAACGCGGTCTCAACTGCGCCGTATTCCGCTTTTTCACCGCCTCCAACACCCATCGATCCTGCCCAAACAATAATGGCGTGGTATGCTCAATTGCCCCAATCTTAGAATCATCAAGCAACTGACTACGCGCCGTCGCCAACGCGGAATCCGCATTATATTGTTCAGCTAATAAATGTTGATAAAACAAAACGGCTAATTGTCGCGCATACGCATCACTGACGGAATAACGCATTGCCACTACCTGCGAAACGCCAGCCGTCAATAGGGCGAGGGCTGTACTGGTATAACCTTGCTTGTTGGCAATCGAGGCGGGTAAATCCTTCGACGAAATATCGGGCGAAATATCGGGCGAACACATAGGTTCGCCCCTACATTCATCTCCATTTTCGTAGGGGCGAACCTGCGTGTTCGCCCTTTTTGATGTGGCATTTGCCCTTATTATTTCCCCAGCATTGAAAAACGCCCCAGAATGACAAGCACTCAAAAACACCAATTTAGGCACAAATCCCCCAGCTTGTTGGAACAATTCCACTAGCCCAGCACCCGAAATCCTATTCTTTTCTTCGCCCTGCAATAGCAAACTATCATGATTACCATGCCCACTCCAATGAACAATATGATAACCCTTTGCTTTTCGCACTTGCTCCGCAATTGATGCTCGTGTTACGCCATAACAAATCGTATCAATCTGCACCAAGCGTTGTGGCAAAATCTGCTCATAAAACAAAGCCAATAACTGCTCTCTTTCCAAACGCGCCGCCAACGGATTACTCTTTTCAGTCTCCGCAAAAACCAATAAAACCCGCAAAATCTCATTCGGCTCTAACGCTAACGCAATTTCCCGATCTTCAGGATAATCACTCCCCGTAATCGCACGAATGGCTACATTACGCGCTAACAAAGGCTCCTGCGTTACATCATCTTTACCTGCTGGGCGGCTAAATGCTGCCCTTGCTGATCGCGTAATCTGAGAATGGCTTGTTTTTCAGCAGGATAGGTTTCTATATCTAAAACAAATAAATTCATAATAATGGTGAATGGTTAATGGTTTCGAGGTTTGAGTTTTTCTTCAAAAAACTCAAACCTCGAATGGTGAATGTGATCTGAGAAATCCGATTTTTTGAAAAAATCGGATTTCTAAGTAAGCTCGAAGAAACACACGATGTTTAAGAAATCCGATTTTTTCAAAAATCGGATTTCTAAATCTAAACTCGAAAAAGCGAGTTTTGCAAGAGGCTCAAGTTATAATAATTATAAAGAATAATAATTAAGTTATAAAATAATTAATTAAAAATAATAAAAGATAAGTCACTCACTAAGTAATGCAGCAGAAATTTTCAGAGATTTTATTCGCTGCTCAGAAATCTAAATACCCTATTCATCATTCACCATTCGATGCGAAAATTTTTTCTTTAAAAAAACTTTCGCATCGAAACCATTCCAGTCGTTACCGATTTTTTATTAAAAACTGTTAAACTGACATTTTGGTATTTTAACTTTATTACAGGAAAAATTTTATGCAATCCACTTTAAAAACGCTCTCTATTGGTTTAGCGATGACGGGGAGTCTATTTATTGGTAATGTCGCAACGGCGGATGATGATGGGAAAAAACTTTACAACGCAAAACTGTGTATGACTTGTCACGGTGTAGAAGGTAAGGCACCAACTATACCACAATACCCAAAAATAGCAGGGCAAAGTGAAGTCTATTTACTTCAACAGATGAAGGATATTCGGGAAGGCAAACGTGCTAATGGTATGAGTGCGGCGATGAAAGCATTGACGACTAATGTCAAAGATGCAGAATTTGAAGCGATTGCAAAGTGGCTTGCTTCACTCAAATCCAACGCTGCGAGCCCGGGAAAGCCGATAGGCGGGGGCGAGTAGTCTCTGGTAGCCAGAGCTTTTGAAAAGTGCAAGACGGCGTAGAGTCATTGGGGTAGCTGGGCCTTGTTCCTTTTGGAACAAGGACAGCGGACACAGGACGGCCAGAGCATTCCATCCTGGTGCGGTGGGCAAAGAGCGAACAGGGAATTTTGCAAGTGCTTTGCCCCGCGCCAATCCACATAAACCTTCGCAGACAGTAACGACTCCGCCTTGAAATCAATTTCAAGGTGGACAGCTAAAGCAGGCTCAGCTAAATGATTTAATTAGTCTGCTTTAGCAGACTTTAGTTTTTAGCCTTGAAATTGATTTCAAGGCTAACCGCTGAGTCGTTACCGCAGACATTGAGAAACCCCGTTTTTTCAAAAAACGGGGTTTCTCTTCACAGACGAGTTAAACAACATGAAGAAAAAACGACTATTTTTCAGTAAGTTACTCTGCAAGAGTTCTCTGATATTGGCATTATGCTCATTTCCATTGAGCTACTCTTTTGCATTAACCTGTAGTGATTCTGAATCCCTCAAAACCTTTATGGAAAAGGGAGATTATAGAGGAGCCCTACAAAACATGGATACTTGTTTAAGTGTCCAAAAGCAACCGTCACAAGATGATCAGAATCTGTTTAATGATTTGATTAAACAGGTTTTAAGCGCAAATGATTCGATTTCATTTAACGATGGCTATCGAAATTTTCAGGCGGTACTTAAAATACGCCTGCTGAATAACTTGAAGTTCAAGTTGAAAAGCGATTTTGAAAAACATCCAAAAAAGGATGCTAAGTTATTCTCGAAGGTGCGTGATAAGGGGGAAAAGTATTATTTTTACTATGATACGGGGCGAATGCTCTCTTACTCACGGGGCATTGCACTCACCGATCAGTCGCTTCTCTGGAAAAACATCACTGGTAAACCCCATCGTTTTGCTTTTAATGAGATTAAAAGCATCAAGCTCGTTTATAAACGGGGTTTATCCTTGACAGGCTGGCAACTTGTTGTTAATAACGACAAAAACACTGTTCGATTATCGAAGATGTCAGATGACACGATCATTCCTTTTGTCTCTGCGATGATTTATTTCATCAACTTCAATAAAACGTCATCGGAACAAGTGCAATTCATCGTAGATGAAAGAGAGATGGGTATTTTAGCCGGTTGGGTGACTTTATGTAGCGAAAAACAGGTAGTACAGGAAAATCCTAATCCTATCAAAGATTTACAATTATTGGAAGCCTGTTTTTCTTCTTATGGCAAAGGCTTTAGCTTATCACAAACAGATAACAAGTTGTTAAATGAATTAACGACAAAGATTTTTGAAAAATCTGAATCTGAACAGTTTTCTAAAAAATCTGATCTTTCCCTTGCAGAAGGATATAACAACTTCAAAGTGGTGCTTTCCACCCATTTTTTTAGTAAGCTGAAATTCAAGTTCAAAAACAATTTGGGCGAGGATAATCTTTTTAAAGCCATTCATAAACCGGAAGAAAGTGATTACTTTTATTTTGACACCGGAAAAATGGTTTCTGCCTCAAGGGGATTGCTACTCACAGATAAGGCGATTATTTGGAAAAACTTACTGGGTTCCTCAATCAGTTGGAAAAAATTAACGGGAACAGCCAGCCGATTAGCCTTTGATAAAATTTCCAGTGTGACATTAGTGCATGAAGTGAGCATTAAATCGGTTATGGGCTGGAAACTCAGATTAAATCAAAACAAAGATTATGAAATCGTTTTGTCCAAATTATCTGATGAAAATGTTGAATTATTTGCATCAGCGTTTGTTTATTTTATCAACATCGCTTCAAATGCAAACTTAACATTAGAAATTCCGGCTAAGACTCAAGATGTTTTAACAAAAAACTTTTTGGAAAGACATCCTAAAATTAAGTCAATGACTGATTCTGTGTTTGGCATATTTTCTTCAAAAGACGCTAAAGACGATTAAACATTGACTTAGAACTCTGAAGTTTCCAAAACTTCAGAACAAAGGAGGATGTTGAGTCAGTAGAAATCCGATTTTTTCAAAAAATCGGATTTCTTGAACTTAAAGTATTTTCGTTTATTTCGTCAATTCGTTGTACTCGTTTATTCTAAGACGATATTATGTCAAGCACCTGTTTTTTTTGCCACCTAGACGATATTATTTCACAAAATAATTTAGTCCTCACTATCAGAGATGCTTATCCAATTTCACAAGGGCATACTTTGATTATTCCCAAACGTCATATCGCCTCTTTTTTTGAAGCAACTCAAGAAGAACAAATCGCACTTTTACAGGCACTACAAGCGGCTAAAAAAGAGTTGAGCCAACAATATGCCCCTGATGGCTACAATATTGGAATTAATGATGGACTCGCAGCCGGGCAAACAGTAATGCATCTACATATTCACCTTATTCCACGTTATCATGGCGACTGCCCTGATCCACGCGGCGGAGTGCGGTGGATATTTCCTCAAAAGGTGGTTTATTGGAAAGACTAATCCGAAATTCCCTCCCCTTTTTTAAACTCGAACTTCTTTTGTAAACCATTGATTTAAAAAAATAGGTAACTACTCAGCCCCCTCATTCCCAAGCTCCCGCTTGGGAACGAGGGGGCTGAGTACAAAAATAGAATGATTATAAAAAAAAATAACCTTAAAAATCAATGATTTATATATTTAAATGCTCAAAAATAGAACATCACCAAAGATTAAAAACTTGAAGTTCGAGTTAAAGAACACCATTGTTCACAACACTTAACTAACAAAGGCTCAATTTATATGCCATTAGAAAGCTTTGGCGAAGAACAAATTTATAATTTTGAACGTATTGGCAGTTTTGGGAGATTTTACAGTGGCGAATCTTTTCCCATTGAATATATTATGACCAGTTTCAGAGCCGCAGAATTATCCGAACTCACCTTTGCTAGAGACATTCGCCCCGATAAGATTGATTTTGAACTCCTGATGCAACGCGATATTGATGAAGAACGAGTGCGTATTGAGATGGAACCTTACTTAAATCCCAACACTAAAAAAATCACACTCACCGAAATTCGTTCCCGTTCCGTATTCTTTCCACCCCTATTAGCAGCCATTGTGCCTACAAAAGGCAAAACAATGGAAGCCTATTATACTGACGAAAAAAATGATCTGACACTCAATAAAAGTAATAACAAAGAACTTGTCTCCAGAGAATGGCCCGGTTTATTTAAAATGACCTATTTTTCAAGCAATAAAAGACAAGCCCATCGTATTCAGATCAACAGAGGAGACAAAACAACAGAAATCGGGGTGCAATGTGAACCGGTACAATTAGAAATTCGTATTGCTAAGGGGAATCAATATGGCACAAAACTCGTTATCATTGACGGACAACACCGATTGTTCACCCTAAAACAAGTTTATGATAAAAACCCCGAATTACTTGAACATCTGGGTGTCCCCGTTTGCATTTTATTCGCACCTAACGCAACCGTTCAAAAAAATCAAGAAAATGCCCCGCATCGGATTCCTACTGTACCTGAAGTGTTTCGCCACCTCTTCGTCGATGTGAATAATACCGCTAAACAAGTTGGTGGGCATTTCAATATCCTACTCTCTGATGATACGATTGGTAGTATTGTCTGTCGCAAGTTTTGTGATTACGTGCTTAATCAACGCGGTACAGAAGGTTTAGCGGTTATTGAGTGGAATACGAAAACAAAAACGGATTCTGCGAAAATCACTCGCGCCTATTCTAATACGACTATTGGGATTATTGACAAAGCATTAGATGAGAGCATTGGCAACCGGAAACGGTTAATGGAATACCTTTTGAACTTAGAAGAAGTCAAAGACGCACTTTATCCCAATGGGAATGATGAAATTGCGCCCGATTATCCCATCGTCAAATGGGGAAAGTTTGCCCTCGGTCAAAAAAATATGATTGAAGCCCAGGTTAAAAAATACCTCATTCCCTGTCTCGATCAGATATTTTTCTGCACCGTCGAATTTGCGACGGCTTTTGAAATTTTCCGTAACGAATTGAATCAGATAAAAAATTTAGCCAATAGTGAACAGCAGGAGGCTTTAGATGCACGGCAAGTTATCAACAAAATCATTGATTATATGCCAATTGGTGAAGGAAAATCCTTTGAAAGTGCACGTATTGTTTATCGGAATTTTGATTTAACGGTGAAAAAGGAAAAAGACAAAAAAATCTCTCCCATGATCCAATACGCCCTCTTTCAAAGAGCGATTTTTGAAGCATGGGCGCAATTTTTAGATATTTCCCGCAACTTTATATCAGATTCCCGCAACGCGACTAAAGGTTTTATCAAATTACTAGATATCGCACTGATTGAACAAGGACAATTTTTTATATTTGATCAACTCTATATGCAGCATACGGTTTTTTCTGGCACTCAAATTATTGTTCGCCAAGAAACACGAAAAATTCTCACCCAATTACTGATGGCACACCTCATCAACCCATTCAATGTCCAACAGATTTGTAGCGAAATGAATGTTTCTGACGACGATTTTCAAAAACTGGTTATGAAACTTCAAGAAAAAGGACAAGCCGCCGTATCAGAATTTCCAAAACACTATCAAATCGCCCGCAAACGCATTTTCAAAGCCAATTATCGCGTTTACTTATCCATTAACGGAGAAGAAAGGGCGGAATTAGCAGAAGCGGAAGATGAACAGAAACGCCATATACGAGAAGTTAAAGAAGGGAAACGCACTAAAGCAGAAATATCAGATCGATTTGATCTCTTAGTGGAAAAACAGATTAAAGCGGATGTTGAACTCGCAACGGAAACCCTCAAAAATAGCTTGTCTGAAACGGCAGTGGCTGATTAATTGTTCAACGCTGAAGCATTCGATGTTGTCTATTTAAACTTGATATCAATCTCAAAGCTGAAAGCATTCGAGTCGAGGCTAAAGTGTTTTCTTTAAAAAAAGCCTCAACTTGAGTTTTTTGAATAAAAACTAAAACCTCTACTGAGACATAAGTTTTAAGACTTTTTGGACTCCTGAATGCCCAAATCTGAAGGTTTGGACTCCAAATTTTGTTTAAAACACAACTTCAACTTTTTCTCCTAAAAACTTTGGTTGCGTTTTCAAAACATATAAATCTAAAACGGCTTTAATGCGGGCTAAATATTCCCGAATGGGTGTTTTTATATCATGCTTTAAAGGAACTCCTCTTGCGTTAAAGCCGATTGCTTTAATATCATAAAAGTCTGCGATAAATAAGGCGCGTTGATTATGAAATGCTTGTGAAACGATAATAATATCATTTTGTGAAAAAATTTTCTGACAACGTACAACAGAATCTAAGGTACGAAAACCGGCATAATCTAATGTAATCGCTTCTTTCGGCACTCCCCGTGCCATGAGTGATTTTTTCATATCCATCGGCTCATTATGATATTTGGTGCGATTATCGCCACTGGCAATAATATGCTTTATTTTACCTGCTTTGTAGAGTTGCACCGCGGCATTGATGCGATATTGAAAATAGCGGTTAATGTATCCACGTCGTAAATATTTGCCTGTGCCTAGCAGTAATGCCACATTCTTTTTAGGAATCGCATTAATATCGGAATAAAGTCGATCTTGGGTTTGAATTTTTACCCAGAAATGACAACCAATAATTGGAGTTAAGAGTATGAGTAATATAAGCATACCTTGTAAGAAAGACTTGAATAGTTTCATATTATTTCTTTGAAATTCAACGCTTTAACTTTGAGGAGTCTCAACGCTTTAGCTTTGAGGAGTCTCAACGCTTTAGCTTTGAGGAGTTATAAAGTACATTTTCATACTGCCCTTCCCCTTCACAGGTATTAAACCTCTTTCAATGACTTGAAACTTATCTTTAATCTGATGATAAGTTGTTTCTGAAATGTTAATCTTCATGGGTGCGGAGTGGGTTTCCATTCTTGAAGCCGTATTGATGGTATCTCCGAATACATCATAAATATATTTCTTAACACCTACAACACCACCAATGACTTTTCCAGTATGAATTCCAATTCTGACTTCCCATTTAATTTGAGCAGTGCTTTTTTCTAGGTATTCAATGATTTCAATAGCGGATTGGACAATATTTTCTGCATGAGATGGATTTTCTGAGGGTAACCCACAGACACAGAGGTAAGCATCGCCAATCGTTTTAATACGTTCACATTGATGTTTTTCGACAATATTATCAAATGCGGTAAAAAGACGATTTAATTCATCAATCAATACATCGGGATCAAGTTTGGCGGATAATTGGGTAAAACCGATAATATCTGAGAAAAAAACGGTGACATTTTTAAAGCATTCAGGTTTTGTCTTACCCGTTTCTTTTAAATCATTAGCAACTCTGGCAGGTAAAATGTTTAAAAGTAATTTATCCGCCTTTTCTTTTTCTACAGTAATGATTTTATTGTGTTTTTCAAGTTTAGCCGTTAATTCTTGTAACTGTTTATTTTGTGCCTTTAATTGTTGTTGAAGTTTATAAATTTCAAGATGAGCGTTGACACGAGCTAAGACTTCATTTCGTTTATATGGTTTAGTGATGTAATCTCCAGCACCCATGCTAAAGCCCTTTAGTTTATCAGAAGTATCCGATAATGCCGTCATAAAAATGATGGGAATCTCTTGAGTTTCTTCCTGAGATTTTAAAATTTTACAGACTTCAAAACCATTCATACCAGGCATCGTTATATCTAAGAGAATAATATCAGGTTTGACATATTCAAAGGTTTGCAGTGCGAGTTCACCACTTTCAGCAACCAAGACGTTAAAACCTTGATTGCTTAAAAAACGGAATAAGAGAGCGACATTTTCTTGAATATCATCAACGATTAAAATGGTTTCTCTATGCGAATGGTTTGGATTCATGTTGTGTTTTCCTTTCGAGGTTTAAGTTTTTTTACCGAAAAAACTTAAACCTCGAAATGTTTTTTCGCCATTTTGCGGAGTTGTTTGACTTTAAAGTTATTGGCGAAGTATCTTATTTTGTTTGCAAGGGGCGTTAATTGTGCATCCGATTGTTCTATTTGCGTTGCAAATTCTAAAATACCCGTAATATCTCCCTTCATTGAGAGAATAAAAAAATGGTTAGCTTGCTCTGTCTGTAGTTTTATTGAGCTTTGTATTTCCTCATCAGGTGATTTTTCTGAAGGGGGATCGTTTATATTTTTAATACTGGATTCTTCTAAAGTTTCTTTATAAATCCATTGTAATTTCAAATATTGTCCAACTAATCTTAACAAATCTTCGCCAAAGGGTTTAGGCATAAAATCCTGACAACCCACCTTTAAACTTTCCTCACGGTGATATTCAAAAACGCTGGCTGAGGTAGCAATAATGGGTATTTCTTGAAGTTCAGGGATTTTTTTTATTTTGCGGGTGGCATCAAAGCCGTTCATTTCAGGCATGATTAAATCCATTATAATTAAATCAGGAAGACAGTCATAAGCCTTATTTACGCCTTCAATACCATTTTTCGCTTCCACTATTTCAAAGTTTAAAGGTTTTAAAATATTCCTGAGTACACTGCGATTTTCTTTGTTATCTTCAACCAGTAAAATTTTAAGAGGAGATTCGCTTTTTGAATCCTTTTCTGTAGAAATTCTTTGATAACCGATAATTGGTTTTTTGACAGGTTGCTCTTCAATCTTATGTGAGACGACAGGTAAATCTAAAGCCATCCAAAAGGTGCTTCCTTTTCCTACGATACTTTTAACCTGTAATTTTCCGCCCATCATTTCGACTAATTCTTTGCTAATAGATAAACCTAAACCTGTACCTTGTTTTCTATAATTGAGTTCGCCTACTTGTTGGAAAGGTGAAAAAATATGTTTTAACTCATTTTCTGCAATCCCGATACCTGTATCTGCTATTTTAAAATGAATTTTATCATCGTAATAATCCACTTCAAAGTTCACTTTGCCTTCTTCTGGCGTAAATTTTATCGCATTACCTAATAGGTTAATCAGAATTTGCCGCAACCTTTTTTCATCTGCACAAATGCCGCGGGGTAGATTCTTTGAGACTTTATAAGTAAAATAAAGTTCACTTTGATTGGCTCGCATTTTAAATAATTCGGCAATTTCTTTGATAAATCCCCCTAAATGAAAATTGGCGGGATCGAGTTCTATTTTACCTGCCTCAACTTTAGATAAATCTAAAATATCATTAATGAGAGTCAATAAATATTCGCCACTGCGCTGAATCACTTCTAGCCCTTCTTTATATGTTTCCTTTAAATCTTCATCCTGCAATAAGATTTGTGCATAACCCAAAATACCATTGAGCGGGGTGCGGAGCTCATGGCTCATATTAGCTAGAAAAGTGGTTTTCGCCTGACTCGCTGCCATCGCTTGATCGCGTGTTTGGGCAAGCGCAATATTGCGCTTTTCGATTTCTGCCAACATGTCATTGAAGCCATCAATCAGTTTGCCTATTTCATCGTCAGTCGTTTTTTTTGCGCGATGTGAATAAATTTTATCTGTCGAAACTTCTTTCATGGTTTCCAGCAGATTTAAAATAGGCGTGGTAATAGTGCGGTGGAATTTAAGGGATAAAAAAAATGCGAGTAATAAGGAGACGAGCATAACAATGCCCATAATCCAGATTTTCCAGAATAAACGCTCATGAAATGCGTCTAAATCTGATTTGATATAAACAATGCCAATGATTTCATTTTTAAAAATGATTGGTTTAAAAATCCCTAAATGATTATTATGAAAAAAAAACGATTCTTCAATTTTGTCACGCGCCTGTTTCTTTTGATTATGCCGAAAATATTTTTCACTCACGCTTAAATGCTTGGATAATGAGTCTTGATCCAACCCTTCTCTGAAATAACTGGCGAACAATGTACCGTCTTTTGAATAAATCTTGGTGACAATAATATGTTTATTGGCTTTGAGGGCGACTATATTTTCTTCCGCCGTATGGCTATTATTGAACATCAATCCTGCTGTGCTATTAATTCCAACGAGTTCAGCCAAAACAAATAAATCTGCAACCATTTGGCGGCGAAATGTGAACAAATCGTTCACGATAAAAGCAGTTGACGCTAATAGTAGTACAATAGCACTTGTTATGATAATAATAAATTGAAGTTTGTTTTTAATAGATATGGGATTTAAGAGGTGCATTTTATTAATTAATGATGAATGTGATTAATGGTGAATGATTTAATTCATAGGATTATTTACTGATGTGACGCAAAGCGATTCTATTCGATATGAGAAATCCGATTTTTTTTCAAAAATCGGATTTCTTAAACCTTGTTTTGAACTG
>JAOZSV010000038.1:11800-27803 GCA_029939505.1 Thiotrichaceae bacterium
ACCTTGTTTTGAACTGAGAAATCCGATTTTTTTTCAAAAATCGGATTTCTTAAACCTTGTTTTGAACTGAGAAATCCGATTTTTTTTCAAAAATCGGATTTCTTAAACCTCTTGGAAACATAGCGCGTAACATCAGTTAGAACCTTGAACATTTTCATAAACGCGGAGTAAATCCGCTGCTAACCATCGATCTGGAAATTGACGAATATGTGTTTCTATGAATTGATAAATGGGTTCTAAAGTGCGTTCTGGATGGGCGGGATCAATCATTTTTGGCGAGGTACAAATCACTTTGTATTTGCCAACACCTTGGTGAAGACATAAGTAGGCTGCCATTAAACTGTTTGTTTTTATTGCCAGACGTTGTGCGCCGGCGGACATTCGACGTATTTCGCCTAAAAATGGAACGGCTATTGCGTCTGCATTGGGCGCGGCGGGGACATCTGCTTGGATGACAACCGCTTCTCCTCTTGACAAGGCTTTATAAAAATAGCTGAGATTTTTCTCGTGTGACATCAGTTTGCCGCCCTGTGTGTGCATTTCTAAGCCTTGTATTTTTTTTTGGAAGAACGTTTGTATAACGGGATCAAGTCGTGGATCTTTGAGAAGTGCGGTTGTCATTACATTAAGACGTAAACCACTCATTCCCATCAGTACAATACCCATACAGTAACTATCTAAATGGCTCGTCAACAAGACTAAACTTTTTCCATTTTTTTGTGCTTCTATCAGTGCTTCTAGCCCTTCAATCTGGCTTTTTTCAAAAATTGATTGCATCACCTTTTGGTTTCTAAAAAGGTAAGATTCCCATTCTTCTCTGGAATTATGTACAAAGCGACGCAAGGTATAGAGTAATTGTCGCTTTTTTCCGGCTTCAGGCATTAAGGCTTGCATCGCTTGCAAAGTGGCTTCACGTACATAATGTTGCCCTATGCCCTGTGAACGCCAATCATAATCTATTAAACCATGTATCCACCCTCGAGCTTGAGCTAATCGTTGTCCAATTGGCAGTGGTAAACGTGAAATATTTGGTAAAAGTGTATCATAATCAATGATTTGGCTAATACTTCCCAAATCGCCCCAAGAAGCCATCTATTATTCCTCTTATCATAAAATAACTACTTTTCCATGGACTTTTTCCATATCGCCAAAGGCGTTGTATGTGTCCAAATATATCCTGCTTGATAAAACGCTTTGCTGCCGTTTTTCCACCGAGGCGACGCAACCCTTCCAGCATATTTCGTGCCATATAATAGTAACGATAGGGTTGATGCTCAATCCATAATCCTTCATTCGTCATTTTTTGGATGAGGCCCAGGCGGTGATAAAGAATAGCATGTTTATGCCACCATATTCCCCAGTCTGCCTTGCGTAAACGCAGATGACATTCATGATCAATAAAATCGATAAAATAATCCTCTCGAAATCCACCTATTGCATTGAGTGCTTCTACATTATAAAGTGTGCCTGAACTGAGTGATGAATCGATAGGGATGACTATTTCAGATGAAGAATCTATGTTTGCTGTTACTAATGAATCTCCAGTCCAATTATAAGGTAAGTGGATAGTATCTTGAAAGAACCAACTTCGTACACAGGCACAGATTGCACCGACTTGTTCTCCCTTTTTTTCAAGCAGTTTGGCTTCTTCCACCAAATGGTTTAAGCAACAATTTAAGCAAACACTATCCTGATCAAGCAAAAATAACCATTTTGCTCCCAATTCTTTCGCCTTTTTTAGTCCAAGATTGTAGGCGATTGCTACGCCAACATTGCTGGGCATTTGTATGATTTCAAGCGGATTAAGATTGACTGATTGGATGGCGGCTATCGTCTTATCTGTCGAAGCGTTGTCGATGACAAGCGTTGTAATATCAGAGAGACGTTCATCTGTGAGACATGATTCTAATACACTGCAAATGGTTTTTTCACCATTATAAGAAACAATTAGGATAAGAATTTTCATAGTTAATGGTGAATTATTAATGGTGAATGCTTTGAATAACTGATGTTACGCACTATGTTTCCAAGAGGTTTAAGAAATCCGATTTTTGAAAAAAATCGGATTTCTAAGAATAGAATAGCTTTGCGTAACATCAGTGAATAATTCATGAATTCACCATTATTTTTTGATATATTTTTTCTTGATGGGCAATTCTTTCAAAATGTTCATTAATATTGGTAAACATGAGCGTTTCTTTCGTGCCTAAACACAGAAACCCTTTGTAAATCAGACTTTCATCAAACAGTTTTAAAGCACGATTTTGAAGAATTTCATCGAAATAAATCAGCACATTGCGACATAGAATGAGATGCATCTCGCCAAAACAAGCATCTGTTACCAGATTATGATTGGCAAAAGTGATGTTTTTTTTCAATTCACGATTCATTATCACGTAATGATTATCTGAATGATAGTGATCAGAAAATGACTTTTTACCACCGGCTTCTTGATAATTAACCGTTTCTTTCATAACTTGTTCTATCGGGTAAATGCCCTTTTTTGCTTTATCCAGTGCCAAGTCATTAAAGTCGGTGGCATATATTTGTGAACGATCATAAATGCCTTCTTCTTTAAGTAGAATTGCCATTGAATAGACTTCTTCCCCAGTGGCGCAACCTGCATGCCATATCTTAATAAAAGGGTAAGTTTTGAGGTAGGGAATAACCTCTTTTCTAATAGCCTTATAAAAAAAAGGGTCTCTAAACAGTTCTGTGACTGTGACTGATAAATTAAGGAGGAAGGATTTAAAAAAGTCTTTGTCATGGAGTATTTGGGGTATGAGCTCTGAAATCTGATGACGGTTGCTTTTTTGTAAAAAATTTTTAACGCGCCGTGTAAAGGATTCACGGGCATAGTGATGAAAATCATACCCATAACATTTTTCAATTGCATTTAATAGTAAGTCAATTTCTAACTTTTCGGTTTCTGAATTTTCCATTTTTGTTTCAAATAGGACAGCAATTCTAATTATCTAATACAAAAATCATTGTTTACATTTCAACCTTAACCAAGGTCATCAATTTTGTTGATGAGATCAAATCATTTTGAGCAATTACCATTAATCAAACTCAGATTGATTTAAGATTGATTTAAGATACGGAGAATTTTTGAGGTTTCTTGTTAATATAGAATCACTTCTCAGATTTTGGACAAAATGATCCTGATAAAGCCCAAAACGGCTTCAGGTCACAAACGATTTAAAGAAGAAAAAAGGTCTGTTTTTGTTTACCCGGTATCTTCAAAAAGGTCTAAATCAACGATTTTTTGTTCAAGCTTTAGTTTTTTTAACATACCAAAGTCAAGAATTTTTGCCGTCTTTCTTATAGATTCAGAAAAATAATCGAAGTAGTACAAGGGCAACTTTAAGGAATTGCCCCTACCATGTCCGATAATGTGTAGGGGCAATCCCTTGTGGTTGCCCCCATCACACACCGTTTTTAAGATAGTACTACATCAAATGAAGGTCACACTTTCCTCAAGGTTTTTCGATAACGAATGATTGGTAAGCATAAGCTATGTTTCTATCATAGTGAATATCTCATTTTTAACAAATAACAGGTTTTTGTAGATTGCTTTTAAATCTTCTATTTTAGTCGAGTCAAAATTTTGTGAGATAAAATATTGATATTTGTGAAGTTCCAATTTTTCCAAGATAACAAAATGCCAAATTCCACCGATAATGTAAGCACCTTTGATGAATTTCCAATCGTTTAATTCAACCGCAGTAATCAGTTCGGCTAACAGTTGTGGCCTTGGATTGCCATAATCTTCGCTTCTTTTAAATTCTTGAAGAAAAAAATACGGTTTTTTGCTTTCGACTAACCCTTCGCTGACGACAAAATCGACAGTACCATTTAAGATAAATTTATCTGTCGTATAGCTCATGGGTAGTTCATAAAAACCGCGTATTTCCTTATCTCTATTAAGAAAATTAATTTTGTTCAGCAAAGGGATTATGTAATAGACTTTCAAATCTTCTTCATGATAGCGTTCAACTAAAGATTCATTCTCGGCAATTAAATCGTTTAAAAACACTTCCACTGAGTTATCTATTTCAATTTGATTGTTGAACCACTTAAAAAAAATCTGTTTATCTAAATTCTGCTTAATCTCAAATAACTTTTTTAACTCAGTATCTCTGATTTTACTATATTGGTAAGTAGGAATCTGATTTTCATCTTTGCCTTCTAAGAGACGAACTTTTCCTTTTAATTCTTCTATCTCTTTTAATAGTTTTAATTCTATTTCACTGTTCATAGTACTCAGTTATCAGTTATCAGTTATCAGTTAATGGCAATCATAAAGAATTGTCTATAGCAAAGTCAAGAATTTTTGCCGTCTTATAGATTCAGAAAAATAATCTCAGTCGTACCAGGGCAACTTTAATGGATTGCCCCTTTATTAAGCTGTGTTGACATTTCAACATAGATCATTGATTGATAATCAGAGCGTTAATTTCTATCACTCATTAACCAATGAGGTTTTTTGACAAAAATCAACAGGGCCTAATATTATCTCCTTTTGATGTACCCATCTGTTCGTGTTAGTAGTGGCATCTCTTTGTCTGTGCATAAGCAAAGATAATGTTCTGTTCTTTTAACTTTCATAGGATAAATTTAAAATGCCCAATTTAACATTATAACTTTTTTAAAAAGATAAAAAAGTGAAAAATTTTGGAGTTCAACGCTTCAGCTTTGGGCGTTTTTTGGAATCAAGACAAAAATTACCTGCCCAAAATTAATCATTAACTATTTGATTTTAAATCACTTTTTAATAATTCGCTCATCCGTTTAATCCCGTTAAAATTTGGCGATGGCATTAATTAATTGTGAATATTAATTATTAATTAACAAAAAAAATTTCAAAAAGGCTTGACAAGAGTAAAAAAACGCTATAGAATGCTTCCATCCTTTTTTAAGGGGCTATAGCTCAGCTGGGAGAGCGCTTGCATGGCATGCACGAGGTCGGCGGTTCGATCCCGCCTAGCTCCAGATTGTAGATTGTCCCCATCGTCTAGACGGCCTAGGACACCGCCCTTTCACGGCGACAACAGGGGTTCGAATCCCCTTGGGGACGCCATTTCCCTCCTGATTATTTCTTAATGATTTAATTTGAGGTTAGCGTTTTTTAAAAAACTTTAACCTCAACCCCATTTCCAATATTCATTCAATCCTGTCATCTCAATTTACAACAACAACTTTCGATGCTCATTTTTTTTGCATCCAAAGCTGAAGCGTTGTACTCCAAAACTCCCCAAAACAGCCAAAGCTGAAGCGTTGTACTCCAAAACTCCCCAAAACCCAAAACGGCCAAAGCTGATTCGAGCCTGTTCCCTTTTTTCGTTGCAGAAATATTCAAACAAGGAAGTCCGTTTCCATAAAAAAAGCCCCAAGTAAAACGACTTGAGGCTTTAAGTTGATTTAGGGTTCGAGGTTTGAGTTTTTTTGAAAAAAAAACTCAAACCTCGAAGGGCGTTTTGAAGTTTTACCTTTTTGCCTATCAGTTATTGGTGCCGTTGCAAAATAATTCGAGCCTAGCCTTCATATCTACCTCATTTCCGAAATAGACTTGACGGGTTGTTTCTATACAGAAACCTCTTTGAATGATATGTTGTGGAATATATCCATCTTGCATTTTTTAATAAGTTCTGATTTGGTGTATGACGCTTCGCTTATACACCTTACGGGTTAGAACAAAGTCCGTAGGATCGGTGTAACACAGTGAAATCGACCATTTCGATATTTTTAATATTATCAATTGGTCGGTTATGCGATGCATAACCGACCCTATCCGACTTGGGCCAAAAAATATTTTCCCACCATTTTTTCTTCCCATCCCAATAATTCAATGTTTGAATTGCACCATTTATCACCGCATGTATTGGGTCAGATGCTATTCTAACTTCCATATTGGTCCTAATTGCTATCAACATATCCATTCCTTCAATACAAGCTCCGCCACCTGTTAGGCAAATACCTGATTCAAGTATTTCGCAATATATTTTTTCAGGGAGCCTTTTCAAACTTATTTCAATCATTTTGATAATTTTGTTCAACACTGGCTCAATAGCAGAGATAATGTCTTTTTCCTTTACCAAAATATTAGCCTTACACCTCTTGATAATATCAAATCCAGTGACACCAAAAGACTCATAACTGTGCTCTTGACTGTTCAAAATTGATAAAACCTTCTGCGTTAAACGTTCAGCCTCATAATCATAAATCTGCATTTTGTATTTTGATATGACTGCCGAACGAATAGATTTTTGGAGATCACTGCATGCTATTCGTACAGATGAAGAGTAAATCATACAACCATTGCGAAATACCGCCATGTCAGTGACTCCATCACCTATATCGATAAGTAATTGTGCATTTGGATGAGTTATGTCTATACCTGCACCAATTGCAGCAACCAAAACTTCTGGAATTATTGACACATGAGATGCCCCAGCATTAACAAGTGCTTTACGAAGAAGATCACGCTCATTTTTCGTCGTATCGGTTGGGGCACTAGCTAATGTGATTGGAGCCATTAAAAATCTTCTGGATTTTTTGATTAATGGTTTTAATAACATTGTGGCATCTTGGAGATTAACAATCACTCCACAACGAAGTGGTTTCGTGGTAAGTCGATTATTAATGTATTCTAAATATTCGTCTGAAATATTATTTATTTTTCCGCTAGTAAGGCTTATCGAAGAAGGCCTTTCTATGAATTCACCATGTTGAGAGACATAAATACGAGTATTCGCTGTACCAAGGTCTACAGCAATGCTTGGGTGTGACATAATCTGTGATAATTTTGATAGCATATGTTTCACCATTGTTTTGTCTTGTTGTGAGTCCGTAAGGTCGCTGTAACACAGCAAGCGTAGGGTCACTGCCATTAAGTTAAGGGCAGACACACAGGTCAGCCCCTACAAATATTCACGTATTTAGGGGCTGTAGGGGCGAACCTGCGTGTTCGCCCTGGCTTAACTTAATGGCATTGAAGCGTAGGGTGGGTAGAGGAACGAAACCCACCTTTTTATAATGGAATGGTGGGTTTCCGCTCAGGGCAACCACAAGGGATTGCCCCTACATCAGAATATTTTCGTCACTCAACATAAGCAAGCGTAGCAAGCGTAGGGTCAATGCCATTAAGTTAAGGGCAGACACGTAGGTCTGCCCCTACAAATCGCAACGTATTCAGGGGTTGTAGGGGCGAACCTGCGTGTTCGCCCTGGCTTGACCCTACGTTGGCTAAAAATCAGGCGTAATAATATAAACCTAATCTGATCTTATAATCTATTTTACAAGTTATGTCAAATTCTAAAATACGAGACGAAACTCGAAATATAATGCGTTATGCTCATTATTCTATTCATAAATAATTTGTAACTACTCAGGGCAACCACAAGGGATTGCCCCTACATCGGAATATTTTCGTCAGTCGAAATAAGAATATTTCAGCCTAAAGTTTTTCTTCAAAAAACTTTAGGCTGAAATAGCGAATAAAGAAATCTGATTTTTTGAAAAAATCGGATTTCTATTTCACAGATTTGATTTCCGTTTAGTATAATCAGTCAATAATTCTTAACTGATAAAGGATAACAATATGTGCGGTATTATTGGTGCCGTGGCGGAACGCGATGTCGTACCTATACTGATTGAGGGTTTGAAACGCCTTGAATATCGGGGATATGATTCTGCGGGGCTGGCTATTCTTGATTCTCAATCGGGTGAACTTGAAAACCAGCGTGTGACTGGAAAAGTTCATTCTTTAGAAGAAAAAATTAAAGAGAATGATTTCTCTTCACCTATCGGTATTGCCCATACGCGCTGGGCGACGCATGGTAAACCTAGCCGCGAAAATGCCCATCCGCAGATTTCGAGAGAGACTGTTGCCGTCGTGCATAACGGCATCATTGAAAATTCTCTGAAATTACGTTCGGAAATGGAAGAGAAGGGTTATGAATTTAATTCAGAGACAGATACTGAAGTCATAGCCCATCTTATTCATTACCATCTCCAGCAAGATCAAGATTTATATACCGCAGTCCGTGTCACCCTACAAGTGCTTGAAGGCTCGTTTGCGATAGCTGTTGTGAGTGCGAAAACGCCTGATCGTTTATTGGCTGCACGGCGTGGTAGTCCGTTAGTCATTGGTATTGGTGTTGGTGAGCATTTTGTCGCCTCCGATGTGTCGGCTTTAATTCCAGTGACTCAACAGGTGATTTTTTTGGAAGAGGGTGACATCGTTGATATTCAGCGCGATCACTTTCGGATAACCGATTTTTCAGGTGAACCTGTCCAACGTTCTGTGCATACAAGCCAGTTACAAGTGGACGCTGTTGAGCGTGGTGAATATCGTCACTATATGCTCAAAGAAATCTTTGAGCAACCTAAAGCCATTAGGCAGACGCTAGAAAACAGGGTGAATAATGGACGGGTACTTGAGGCGGCATTTGGTCCTAAAGCGCAGCAATTGTTTTCAGACATTGAAGCGGTACAAATTATCGCTTGTGGTACGAGTTATCATGCTGGATTAGTGGCGCGTTATTGGATTGAAACATTGGCTCAGATACCTTGTGTTGTTGAAATTGCCAGTGAATTTCGCTATCGACAACCTTTAGCTAATCCAAAAGCGTTAGTTATCACTCTATCCCAATCGGGCGAAACAGCTGATACCCTTGCGGCTTTGCATGAGGCTAAACGTTTGGGTTTTGGTCCCAGTTTGACGATTTGTAATGTGCCAGAAAGTTCATTGGTACGTGCTTCTGATATGGTATTGATGACATACGCGGGACCTGAAATTGGGGTTGCATCAACCAAAGCATTTACAACGCAATTATTATCTTTGTTAATGCTAACGGTGATATTGGCTCGTCGTCATCAGATGAAAGCCGAAGTTGAAGCAAAGATTGTTAATGCTTTATGTTCTTTGCCCAAACGAATTGAAGAGGTATTACAGCTTAATGATAAAATCGAACAATTAGCCGAACATTTTGCGGATAAGCAACATGCTTTATTTTTGGGCAGAGGCATACATTATCCGATAGCGATGGAGGGTGCGCTGAAACTCAAAGAGATTTCCTACATTCATGCTGAGGCTTATCCCGCTGGTGAGCTTAAACATGGTCCTCTTGCCCTCGTCGATGCAGAAATGCCTGTGATTGCGGTGGCTCCAAATAATGCTTTGCAGGAGAAACTGAAATCCAATTTGCAAGAAGTCCATGCGAGGGGGGGGCAATTAACCATTTTTGCTAATCACCGCGCAATGATGCAAGCGTTTGATTATATTGACATTATTGAATTAGGAGAGGTTGATGAAATCATATCGCCTATTGTCTATACCATTCCTTTGCAATTATTGGCTTATCATGTTGCGTTGATTAAGGGTACGGATGTTGATCAACCCAGAAATCTGGCAAAGTCGGTGACGGTGGAGTAATTGTGAATTATGAATTATGACAAGAGAGGTTCTTGCAAAACTCTGAACACACGAGGTTTAAGAAATTCTGATTCAGAACAAAAAAATCGGATTTCTTAGTGATGTAAGAAACCAAGTTTTTTTAAAAAACTTGGTTTCTTAAAAGTTCAATTGGTTCTGAATAAACGAATAATGTCTCCCCATCCATCAACGGTTAAAGTGACTTCAATCGCTTTAAGTTGGAGTATAGGTTTAACATTATTTTCGTTAAGGGGTGTTGTAAAGTCTAAAGGAGGCCATTGTTCGTACCATTTGAAGTTTTCATCTAAATAACGTAGTTTTAGGGTATTGACATCATTTAATAAATCCATTTTAATAGGATGCGTATCTTGTGCGCGATCAAGTACCCACCAATAAGTACGCCACAGGGTATTATTTTCTATAAAATAGGCTACCCGTTGTAATGAACTCCGTTTTTGTTGGAGAGGGTTACGCCATCCTGCGCGGGTCAATTCTAAGGTTGAAATTGTTCCTTGTAGAATCGGTTGTTTATCGCCATATTGATCACGAATGGGTCGTTCAATAAGCTGTTCAATATCGCGCCCTAACCATGTAAAGGTCATTAGTAAATGCGCCAGTTCGGTCGCATGTTGGTCAGTTTGTAAACGTGCCGTGAGGATAGTGTTTAAGCCAGCGTAGGCCATAACTGCAATGAAGGCGAAAATAGTCATTGCCACTAATAATTCAAGCAATGTAAACGCTTGTAATGCTTTGGGACATTTTGACATAATCTTTTGTTTTGTGTCATCAAATTTATACAATATTTTACTTTAAGGAGACGATATGGCAACAGTTACATTAACAAAAGCCAATTTTGAGCAAACGATAGCGGATAATGATTTACTGATAGTTGACTTTTGGGCCCCTTGGTGTGGCCCTTGTCGATCTTTCGCGCCCATTTTTGAAAGTGCTTCCGAAAAATATCCTGAGATAGTGTTCGCTAAGGTGAATACTGAGGAAGAACGGGATTTAGCGGGTAGTTTCCAAATCCGTTCCATTCCGACGTTGATGATTTTTAGAGAACAGATTATTATCTTTTCACAGGCTGGAAGTTTACCTGCTGAGGGTCTTGAAGAGGTCATTGGTAAAGCGAAGGCTTTAGATATGGACGTAGTACGTCAAGAAATCGTTAAACAGGAAGGCGAGTCAAAATGATGGGGGTCGCTTTTTGGAGTTAAGCCAGGCGAATACGCAGGTTTAAAACCAGACCTGCCAGGTTTTGTTTTAACCTGGCAGGTCTAGGACAGCGACCAAACTTGATTTTGACCTGGCAGGTTTTCTTTTTGAACCTGCCAGGTCTTGACTTTGACTCGATTTCAGCCTAAAGTTTTTCTTCAAAAAACTTTAGGCTGAAATGCTTTTCGAGGCTAAGTTTTTTTTAAAGAAAAAACCTTAGCCTCGAAAGCTTTAGAATTTCCGTCATGAAAGGAAAAGTACGCATTATTGGGGGGCAATGGCGAGGGCGCAAACTACAAGTCTCTGATAAACAGGGCTTACGTCCAACATCAGATCGGGTGCGTGAAACCTTATTTAATTGGTTAGCCATGCCATTACCAGGAAGTCGCTGTTTAGATTTATTTGCAGGTTCAGGCGCATTAGGTATAGAAGCAGCGTCACGCGGCGCAAAACAAGTGTTTTTGGTCGAAAAAAAACGTGACATTGTACAAGATTTAAGGCAACAAGTAGCGACATTGGCTACCGATAACCTAGAAATTATTTGCGCTGATGCCCTGACTTTCCTTAAAGGAACAGCCTCCGCTTTTGATATTGTCTTTTTAGATCCGCCCTTTGGACAGGATTTACTTAATCCATGTTGTACTTTATTAGAACAACGGGGCTGGCTAAGTCCGCAGGCTCTTATGTATTTAGAAATGGAACGTCGTCTTGAAATGCCAAATTTACCTGCGACTTGGCAAGTGATTCGTCGTCAAACAGCGGGGCAAGTGACGGTTTTTTTAGTTGCGCGAATGTCAAGTTAGTTTTTTATGGAATTTAGAAATCCGATTTTTGAAAAAATCGGATTTCTTCAGTTTAAGAATGAAAATTACAGATTTTCAATGCAGTTTAAATAAGCCTGTTCAAGATTTTCTGCGGCAAAGGTTGTACAACATTCTGACGGTGTACCTACAAATGGCAATCGTCCCTCATGCAATATCGCCATCCGATCACATAAGGCTTCAACATCCGCAAGTAAATGAGTGCTAAAAAATAGAGTCGTTTTTTTTGCTTTAAGCGTGAATAAATAGTGTTTGAGCAATACTCGCGCTTTTGGATCTAAACCATTCATGGGTTCATCTAACACTAATAGACGTTTATCACTTAAAAAACAGGCAGCAAGTCCTAATTTTTGCGTCATGCCCTTAGAATAGTTGCGTACTGATTGATTGAGGGCAGAAACGGATAAGTCTAAAGTATGACAAATATTATGTATGCACTTTGAGTTATAAACACACCTCTGTAATTTTGCCATGTAAGTTAAAAAATGTTGTCCTGTCAAATAATAAGGCGGGACAAATTGTTCAGGCAAAAAAGCCAGGGGGATACGCGCATGATGATCAGTATGGGCAACACCACATATTTGGATGCTGCCCTTCTCAATTTCACATAAATCCAGCAAACACTTAATGAGGGTCGTTTTACCCGCCCCATTTACGCCAACCAGTCCAAAAAATTCACCTGCTCTGATTTGCAAATTGATATGATCAAGAATCTGCAAATGGGGGTAATGTTTACAAACGCCTTTCAATTCAATAACATGCGTTTTTTTTTCACTTATCGCCACCCATGTAATTGAAACCAACCAGTCCGATTAAGCACATCTTTGGAATAATCCTTGCCCGTCGTGTTGGCATCAATATCTTTTCCAGCCTTAATCGCATTTGCTGTCGCAGTTGCGCCGCCGTTGTAAGCGGCAATCATTGCACGCAACATTTGATCATCGTTTAAACGAAAGGAGGATTCCCGCTGAAAAAACTTTTTGGCATTGTTAAGCACCGTGCAGCCATACATCACATTTTCTCTGGCATCATACCATTTACCAGTACGTGCGAGTTCATGCCAATCATAATCAATTTGCAGCAAGCCCCGCCCATACCCAGGACCATCAGGCGGCTCAGGAGTACGTCTTTCACCACGCGGACGACGGCGTGCAAAATCACCACGTCCTCCGGGTCCAGGCGGTTTGAGTGCTAACCCCCAATGCGATTCGCGTGAGCCTATGCCACAAATAACAGAAGGGGAAATCTTATATCGACGTGCTGCATCTTCAATGAGACGAGTGTATTTTTTTGCTTCTCGAAGTTGTTTGAGCATTGTCGGGTTATTTCTATCATACGTTGTGGGGAAACGATCCGCTTTGTGTCCTCGCTCCTCACGTTCCTCCGGGAGTTTTCTCCCAAAGAGTCTTTGAAACCAAGATAAACCCGCACTTCTTCTACCAGGTCTGTCCATAATGTTCTCCAAATTGTTGCTTTAAATAAACGACGATGGTCACTTAATCATTATTTAATAAAACTTTAGTCTAATCAGTTATTTACATTCTCTCTTGTCCCATCAGCATAGATCATCATACCACGTCCGTACTCCTTACCTCCTTTGAATTGCCCAATGTAACGATCCCCATTAGCCCAAACATAAGTGCCTCGCCCATTTTTAACGCCGTTGATAAAGCCGCCTTGATAGGTGTCTATGCCGACGGCTTTACCACGACCATAAGCTTTGCCCTTTCGACACTCTCCATTGTAGCTGCCACGAAGGCGTACATCAACAACATAACAACCCACATGAGGTACTTGGGCGACACCCTTTTTAAATTGCCCTGTAAAACACTTTTTATCAACCCAAGTGAAGGTACCCTGTCCATGAGGCAAGCCATTGACGAAGTTGCCTTCATATATATGCTTACCTATCGCTAAACCACGACCATGCGCTTTGCCATTTTTACAGCTGCCCTCGTAGTGGCCTCGAAGTTTTGGAGGGGTAACGGCACAAGCTTGTTTAGGAATCCTTGGAACCTTTTTAGAATTGAAACACTGACTCACTGGAGTAGGAGTCGTCGTTGGAACCTGAGCACAGCCTGTCATAGCTAAAAAAGCCATCACCGTTAATAAATAAAGTAACTTTTTATGTTTTAATAACATAATAATATTTCCTATTGATGGAATGAAGAATGAAAGCTCATCATAAAAATTTCAATTTCTTAAATCTTTATGAGATAATAAGAAGTAATTTTTCATTTTACAAGCACTTATGGCACATTCATTGCTCAATTTAGCTTCGAGCTTCCTTTTGGAGTTCAACGCTTTAGCTTTGAACTGGAATCTCAACGCTTTAGCTTTGAACTTCTCAACGCTTTAGCTTTAAAAGCTCTTTTATAAATACTAAAAATCCGAAGTTTTCAGTTACCATAATAACCCATTCTTAAACGAGAAGGCAACTTTTAATGATAAAACGACGACGTTTAAATTTACTCATGCGTCACCTGTTAATCAGTGTGACATGCCTGAGCAGTTTGTATGCCCAAGCAGGCGATTTAAACTATCAGCGATGGCAATTTGAACAGGCAATTAATTCGTTCAAAAACAATAACTTGGCAAGTTTTCACGACATTTCTGTCGGTTTGCAAGATTATCCGCTTTATTATTACTTGCGGTATCAATATCTTAAACCACGGCTGAAACGAGTTGGTACTGCTGAAATCAAAGCGTTTTTAACGCAATATGGCAACAGCTATTTTGGGGAAAAATTGCGCCGTGATTGGCTAAAACAATTAGCCAAGGAGGGCAATTGGTCCACTTTCGTACAATTTTATACGCCCCAAGAGTCCATTAAATTGCAATGTGACTATGTGCAAGCGCGTCTGATGACGAGACAAGATACACGCGCTGCTCAGCTTGATGCGAAAAATTTGTGGCTCGTTGGAAAATCACAGCCTAAGAACTGCAATCCTGTCTTTGAATATCTCTATCAAAGCGGTTTGGTTAATGAAACGCTGCTTTGGGAACGTATTGGTTTAGCCATGAAAAAAGGCAAACTGAGTTTGGCAGGCGTATTAGCGAAGCGTCTTGCTCCCACTGATAGGATGTGGGTAAGCCGTTGGATATCCATGCACAGAAAACCAGCACAAACGCTTGCTCAATTTAATGAACCTGATTTACCTATCGTGCGTGAAATTGTCCTGCATGGTATTAAACGTCTGGCTAAAAAACAATTTGAACAGGCGAATGAGTATTGGGAGGGTTTTCAACGTCATTATGCGTTTTCAATACAGCAGATTGGCGAAATGCAGCGTGATTTGGCATTAGCGAGTGTCAAGCAGAAGCATTCAAAAGCGTTGACTTGGCTAACTGCGGTTAATAAAAACTTTCTCAATGAGAAAGTCAGCAAAGCCCGTATTAATCTTGCTTTTAAACAACAAAATTGGCGTGCATTAGCTGATTTCATTACGGAGTTGTCTGAAGAAGAACAAGATACTTTGCAATGGCGTTATTGGCTTGCGCGTGCGACTGAACAAATGGGAAAACGGGTTCAAGCGCAACGGCTCTATAAGGCATTGGCTAATGAACGTGATTACTATGGCTTTCTAGCAGCAGATCGCATTGGTGCCAAACATCAGATGCAACATCGTTCCATTGAATATACTCAGGCAGAAGAAGCCCAATTGATGCAAAATTTCAGCATTGCGAGTGCTTACGAGTTTTATAATTTAAATAAGCGCACTGATAAAGATAAATGGCTTCTTAACGCACGGCGCGAATGGCACTATGTTATCAAATCGCTCTCATCCCATCAACAAGCCATTGCCGCTGCACTCGCCAGCAATTGGAAATGGCATGATCGTGCTTTGATAACAGCAGCTAAAGCAGGTTACTATGACGATTTAGATGTCCGTTTTCCTTTAGCTTTTTATGGTCCATTAGCAGCGGGGGCAAGCAGTCAAGGTCTTGAATTAGCTTGGGTTTATGGAATAGTCCGTCAAGAAAGTGCCTTTATGAGTAAGGTTCGCTCCCGCGCCGGTGCAATGGGTTTAATGCAATTAATGCCCGCCACAGGGCGATTAGTCGCTAAGAAAATTGGTATTAAGTTGAGAAGAACCCAGGATATTTTGAATGTTGAGACTAACGTCAGTTTAGGTACAGCCTATTTACGACAGATGCTTGATAGATTTGATGGTAATCACATGTTGGCAACGGCGGCTTATAATGCGGGTCCTGGACGCGCTAAACGCTGGGCGGCTAGAAATAATTGTATGCCTGCTGATATTTGGGTTGAATTAATCCCGTTTAATGAAACACGCAAATATGTACGCAGTGTTCTGTTTTATACCAGCGTATTTGAATCTCGACTAGGGCAACAACAACAGTTAATGAAGGTGACATTGGCACCACATGATACTTGTGGGTTGAGTTTGCGTTTAAAAACTGGTTTTAAATCAAAGATTTAAAAAAATCGTCCTGGAGTCCAACGCTTCAGCTTTGGCGATCTTTGGAGTCCAAACCTTTAGATTTGGGCGTTTTTTGGAGTCCA
>JAOZSV010000191.1 GCA_029939505.1 Thiotrichaceae bacterium
CTTTGGAGTACAACGCTTTAGCTTTGTTCTTTGGAGTACAACGCTTTAGCTTTGTGATTTGGAATACAACGCTTTAGCTTTGTGATTTGGAATACAACATTAACTTTGTTCTTTGGAGTACAACGCTTTAGCTTTGTTCTTTGGAGTACAACGCTTTAGCTTTGTACTCCAATTTTAACTCTTAAATTCTGAACTAACAAGAAATGGTGCCGGCGAGACGATTTGAACGTCCTACCTGCTGATTACGAATCAGCTGCTCTACCAACTGAGCTACGCCGGCATGATAGCCAATTATTATACAGCCTGTTTTCAAAAAAGCAAATGATTTTTTTATTCTATCTGATAAACCTGCAAAATCTTAAAGGCAAATTTCTAACAATTGATTACTGCTAGAAAATAACATAATCCTAACTATAACATGATTATTACCTTCATGGTAATGGCTTTTTTAGTATCAGCATTATTAACACGATATTTTAGCCAGCCCAAAAATAGACTATATCATCTTGATAAACCAAATGCTCGCTCTTTACACACTCACCCTACTCCTATCAACGGTGGGCTTGCAATCCTAATAAGTTTTACAATCTCAACGGTTTTTATCTATTGGTATTTAAAGCCATCGCCCGATTTTTTTTGGATAGCCAGTGCTTTATTGATTGCCATCATATCCTTGATTGATGATTTTTATCACGTATCCGCCATAAATCGTTTACTACTACATTTTATCGCAACCTACTTATTTTTATGGCAAAGTGAATTTTGGCTCACTCACCTCGTTTTGCCAGGAATAACATGGACATTATCGCCCTTTTTACAAATCAGCATATCATTCTTATTTGTGGTATGGATGCTTAATCTCTATAACTTTATGGATGGCATCGACGGATTTGCGGGCGGTATGGCAATAATTGGCTTCGGCACTTTCGCAGTGCTTGGCGGGTTAGCTGAACAACCCTTATTCATGGCAATCAATTTAATGGTAGCAAGTGCCACAGGCGGCTTTTTAATATTTAACTATCCACCCGCCCGAATTTTTATGGGTGATGTGGGCGCATCTAGCTTAGGATTTTTAGTGGGAGCCTTTAGCTTATGGGGCAACCACGAGGGCATTTTTCCCTTATGGGTAGCACTACTCCTATTTTCACCATTTATTGTTGATGCCACCACTACATTACTACGGCGCACATTGCAAGGGAAAAAAATATGGCAAGCGCATAAATATCATTACTATCAACAATTAGTACAACTCGGTTGGGGGCATAAACGCACTGTATTATGGGAATATGCCTTAATGGCGACTTGTAGCCTCTCCGCTTTAATTGCCCCCTTCTTACCTGTTTATGCCCAATGGTATTTATTAATCTTTTATGCGATTATTTATATTTTATTAATCTATTTCGTTAATTGGTTAGGCGGCGTTAAAAAATTTTAAAAAACACTGGAGTCTAAACGCTTTAGCTTTTAGAAAATTGGAGTCTAAACGTAATGGCACTTACTTAAGGATTATTGACTGTAGGTTGGGTTAGCGATAGCGTAACCCAACATTTTCCTGCGATTGTCGGGTGACGCGACGCTAACCCTATCGACATTTTGAAGCCAAATTCGCTTAAGTAAGTGCCATTAGAGTCTAAACGCTTTAGCTTTTAGAAAAATTGAAATTGGAGTCTAAACGCTTTAGCTTTTAGAAAAACAGTCTATTATTTTAAATAATTGATTTAAAAGCAATTTATGAACATTTCATTTTTCTAAACTCTTCATTCGCATTTAAAATTTTTTTCAAAAAACTTTAACCTCGTTTGTTGAGTTTTCAGATTAATTAGGTACAATGTTGCTTTGTTTAATTTATTTCACGTAACTATTCAGCCTTGCAATCAATTTCAAGGCTGACAGCTAAAGCCAGCTCGGCTAAATTATTTAATTAGTCTGCTTTAGCAGACTATTCGAGGTTTTAGTTTTTTTTTCAAAAAAACTAAAACCTCGAATGCTTTTCGCCTTGAAATTGATTTCAAGGCTAACCGCTGAGTAGTTACTATTTCACTAACTAATAAGTAAGAGGGTTTGAATGAAATTACGTTATATAACCATACTCACATTGGGTTTATTAATGACCCAAGTTTCTGCTCAAGAAACGTCCACCAACTCTGCTGATAAAGCCAGTCCAGAAAAATCTGCTGAAGAAACGTCCACAAGTTCAGTCGATAAAGCCAGCACGTCTGCTGACGAAACGCCTGCTGCTGAAGCCAGCCAAGAAAAGTCTGCTGACAAAACGCCAGTTGCTGATGAAACCAGCACTGAAAAGTCTGCTGACAAAACGTCCATGAGCCAAACTGATAAACTCAGTTACAGCATTGGACACAATATTGGCAAAAGTTTCAAGCAACAAGAAATAGCGATTAACATAGAAGTATTTGTTAAGGCTATTCAAGATGTTATGTCCGATCAGAAACCCATTTTGAGCGAACAAGAAGTCAAGGACGTTATGTTGACTTTCAAAAAAGAGAAATTTGCTAAAATGGCAGCTGAACGTAAACAGGAAGGTGAAAAAAACCTTAAAGAAGGCAAGGCATTCCTTGAGGAAAATGCGAACAAAGAAGGTGTTGTCACTTTGACAAGCGGCTTACAGTATAAAGTGATTACCCTTGGAACAGGGCAAAAGCCAAAAGTGACTGATAAAGTAACAACTCATTATAGTGGCACTTTAATTGACGGAACTGAATTTGACAGTTCTTATAAACGTAACAAACCTAGCACTTTTCCCGTCAAAGGTGTTATTGCAGGTTGGACAGAAGCTTTGCAGTTAATGAAGGAAGGTGCTAAGTGGCAGTTATTTATTCCAAGCAACTTAGCTTACGGTGAACGAGGATCTCGCGGTAAAATTGGCTCCAATGCCACCTTGATTTTTGATATTGAACTGATCTCTATCGTCGCTCCAAAAACAAGTGAAACCAAGTAGATTTCTAAATAAAAACCCCGCATAAGCGGGGTTTTTATTATCTACATCGTAGTAATATGCAATATAAGATTTTCTTGATCCCATATCACTTCATCATCCTCATCAATATCAGCATGATGCCACAATTCTTTACCATCCTTGATGATACGAATGTCATTAATAGGGGCATCTTCCTCTTTAAGGGAAATATCTGCTTGCTTTGAGGCAGAAGCATCATAATTTTCCAAAATGTCTTTGGCTTTTCCCATGACAATTTCTGCATAATCGGCTTCGGCTCCGCCACCATAAACAGCAGCGCCTCGATCACGAGGGCGAGAAGTCTTATACTTATGCCCGATGCTAAAACCAATCCGACTGCCATCTGGAAAAGCTTCTATAATACTATCAGCTAATATTCTTGCCAATTTATCTTGCCCAGCCGTACTGCGAACCCACTCTGCATGTTGTGGATTGCTAACAAACATTGGTTCTAACAAAATGGCTGGCATTTTTGTATGTTTCAGATTACCATTTCCACGACCATTAAAACCTCCAACCAATATTCCCCCTCTTCCAGCCACGGGAATATTAAAGACTTGACCCACTTTATTAGCATACCAACGTCCCCAGTTTTTGCTGGTTTCAGAAGCCCGATAACCCGTGACGACTACGGCATAACCTGAACTCGTATTCGCTGACGCATTAAAATGCTGTTCGACATAAGCAGTACACTTATCTCGATTAGCCTGTTTTTGCCGCCAACTGTAGTTACCCTTGTAAAAACGAACATCATACATTTTTTAATCCCTCTCTTCTTTAATTAACTATAACCCGTGTCAGATTTTGCCCTATTTTAAAGCATAAAATCTATAAAACATAAGACAACCGCGTAGTTTTTTTATGATAACAAAGTGACTTCAATAAATCAACATATTGTATAATAACAATACCTTCACCAATCAAAAATTAATGGTTAATGATTTCGAGGTTTTCGTTTTTCTTTAAAAAACTCAAACTTCGAAATGATGAATTAAATCAATCATTTAAAGAAAATTTGAGTTCTTCATGGCCTTCACCATTCATCATTCACTATTGGCGAAGGTATTATAATAAACCATAATTTTTTTGTAACAGCCATCCTAAAAAAAGAGGTCATTACTCAGCCTTGAGATAAATCTATTCGAGGAGGCTCTTGCAAAACTCTGAACACGCGAGGTTTAAGAAATCCGATTTTTTTTCAAAAATCGGATTTCTAAGGCTAAAAACAGTTTTGCAAGAGCCTCGAAATTAGTCTGCTTTAGCAGACTATTCGAGGCGAAAGTTTTTTTAAAGAAAAAACTTTCGCCTCGAATGCTTTTAGCCTTGAAATTTATTTCAAGGCTAACGGCTGAGTAGTTACATTTTTTTAATATTTTTAGTTATATAGCAAAAAATGGTGAGACAGTGATGTATGTACAATATAGACATAAATACCCTTATTTTTTTAATGTTTTATTAATCTTTAAATTATTAATATTAATAGGATTAGTGGTGAGTTGTACGCCGCCTCCCATTCCTGATAATTTTGTGCAACCAACTTCCAGAAAAAATATTACTGTAACACCACCTGATCTTCTCGCAAAATTTCAAACCCCTGTTCTTGATATGCAAAAAAATTACTACCTAGGTGCGGGCGATGAAATCACTGTTGAAGTATGGGGATATCCAGAATTATCTGGTAAACATACGATAGGCCCTGATGGTAAAATCACATTACCACTGACAGGGAACATTCGGCTAACTGATTTATCCAGAGAAAAAGCCGCAAAAACCATCAATAAAGCATTAACACAATTTTATACGGATTTATCAACTGTCGCAGTGCGGGTAGATAAATATGCGTCCAATCGGATATTGGTATTAGGGCGAGTCGCTCGTCCAGGGGAAATATTATTTGGTATGACAACCCCCACTTTGCTTGAAGCCATATCAAAAGCCGGCGGTTTTGCAAAAGCCAGTGGTTTGCAAGGAGACGCACAAAGTTTGCCCTTTACGCATTGTGCCATATTTCGAGGGCGCAATCAGATTGTGTGGATTGAAATTGAGCCGTTGCTGACAGGCAAGGATTTATCTTTAAATCTGAAATTGCAACGCAATGACATACTCTATATACCTGATATAGAAGAAAAATTAGTCTATGTTCTTGGTGAAGTTAATCGTCCTGGTGCCTTCCCCTTAACGTCAGGTATGTCTTTTCTGGAACTGCTTGCAAAAGCAGGTGGACCAAATAGAGATGCCGCCGCTGGTAGAATTAACCTTATTCGTCCAAAACAAGGTATCAATCAGCCAATAGCACTGGGTGAGTTAATAACACCTAATCAGAAAGTCAATGTGGCACTTGAGGAAGGTGATATTATTTATGTCCCAACCAATACGATTGCTAAAGTGAACTATGCCATACAATTTCTGAATCCTTTCACCACCATGCTGGGCATTTATGCAAATATTGAAAGTGTTCGTGCCAATACACAACTTCGCAATCTTAACCAACAACAAGAACGCCTAGAAACTGAGCGTGCTGCCGTTGAAGCTCAAATAGAAGCCAATTCGGGTTTGGAATAAAGTCCACTCCTATATCTACAACATCAATGACAGAAGAACAATCTATACCAACAGGTCGATTTAAACCCCTCGTCGGCTTATTGAGGTATAAGTGGCTGGCCTTGCTGATCTTTATCGTGGTCAATTCGATAGGGGTGCCAGTCGCTTTACATCTGGGAGAACCCCCGGTTTTCCACAGTGTAAAAGTCGTCCTACTGGTCTCACCTAAGTTTATCCCCAATCTTGTCTCGGAAAGGGGTATGGACTTAGGGCGCACTGAATATCAATTCTATGTCAAGCAACAGATCAACTTAATCACGCGCCACGATGTCTTGCAAGAAGCTCTGCAATTGCCAGAAGTACGGAAAAATTGGTTACGGCCTGGGGAACCTATCGGTCGTGCTAAAGGACGCTTAAAAAAAGCCATCTCAACTAAAAGTAAACGCAGTGACCCGTTTATTACTGTCAAACTCTCCAGTTCAAGATATAAAGGCTTAGATATTGTACTGAATGGTCTTATTAACACTTATTTGAAAAAATCCCAGGCAGAAAATATTTATGACAGCGATGGTCGAATTAAGAGATTGCAACAACGTCGAGATAAAGTAGAACTTTCGCTTTCAACTCAGCTCAAGCAGCGCACTGAAATTGCTGAAAAATTGGGTGTAACAACCTTTCAGGAAAACACTTTAGGTCCTTATGATAGTATTATCGTTGAAACGACTTCTGCTTTAACACAAGCGCGTCGCCAGCGCGTTGAAGCTGAAATCCGTTTAGCCACTTTGAAGGATAAACAAGGTAACGGTAAAACGACGTTGGATATCTTCGTGAATGAAATGGTGGCCAATGATGGCACTTTAAAAAGTTTTAAAGCGGCTTTGATTAATCGGCGCACAGATTTGCTAACCCAAACTTTAGGTTTGACTTCAAAGCATCCGAGCAAAAAACGGGCTCAACGGGAAATGGAAAAAATTGATAGGGATATTGAACAAGCAACACAAGTGCTGTTTGAAGAAATCCGTACCCGTTTATTGGAAAAACACAAAGCTGAAATCTATCAAGCACAACGCTTTGAACAAGTATTGGGTGAAGAATTAAAAGGGCAACATGAACAGGCAAATCAATATGTTAGCCAGTATCACGAAGCACTGGAATTAAACAAAGATATTTCGCGTGCTTATCAAGAGTTGGAAAAAATTAATAGTCGCATTGACTATTTAACGATTGAATCAACCGCCCCTGGATTTGTGCGTTTGGATACGCCAGCGAAACCGTTACCTGATCCAGCAGAAAGTAAACGCTTAATACTTATCTTAATTATCGTCGTGATTGTTGCACTTGCCTTAGCAATAGGCGTATCTGTATTGATAGATCTGTTAGATCAGCACATCCACACGCCGGGTGAAGTGCATAAAATTCTCGGCTTTTCACCAATGGCTTGGATTTTAGATCGTCACAATTTAAGTACAGAAGAATTTGCACTGGATCACCTGCGTCGTTTGGCATTGACATTGGAACGTGAAAGGCATAACAATAAAACGACTGCTTTTGTTCTAACATCGGTTAAACCAGACGGTGGTACAACAACTCTCACATTAGAACTCGCACAAATACTCAGTGAAATGGGGGTGCGTACCTTAGCTCTGGAACTCAATGCGTTTAAACCTGATGAGCGTTATGAGGGAATAAGCCCTTATAACAGTTTGACGACTTTATTAGATCAATATACACCATTGAATTCTCCCGAAATGTTCGTCATTCCAGCCACAGAGGATTTACCTGATCGTTTGCCTGTTGGGGAAACAGAAAAGCGTTACTTATCTACTTATGGCAGGTTGCGCTCTATTATTGAACAATTCAATGCACATTATGATTTAATCCTCTTAGATACACCGCCACTTTTATTGTCAGCAGATGCAGAGTTGTTGGGTAAAGTGGCAGGCGGTGTATTACTCGTCATTGAGGCAGGTGCGGTTACTCCAGGTGAACTGAAACGGGCGGCACAATTACTAGAACGTTTAAATCCCCCAGTCGTCGGTTCAATACTTAATCGAGTCAGAGTGTTCCAAGGCGGCGGTTATTTTGCTAAACTTTTGAAAGAGTATGAACGAGGTACAAAATTACGACGGAGTTGGATTAAACGGTTATTCTTGCGCTAAGTTTCGTTTGAAATCTTCGCATTTAAATAAAATATTTAAGTATTTGATTTAAATGGTTTTTTCGTAGGGTGGGTAGAGCGAAAGCGAAACCCACCCTACTTTTGACGATTTTTACTCTCGTTCCCAAACAGAGTTTGGGAACCAGAATATGATCAAGTTTTTAGTCTATTAATCGAATTGACACAACAATATTAAGAAATCCGATTTTTTCAAAAAATCGGATTTCTGAGCAGCGAAGATTAAACTTGTAGTTATTGTTTGGTTTCGAGGTTTTTGTTTTTTGAAGAAAAACAAAAACCTCGAAAACGAGAAAACTTGATCATCAAGTATAAGGTAAATTATGGAAATTTTTGGTCCTATTCCCTCCAGACGACTTGGGCGCAGTCTTGGAATTAACAATATTCCGCCCAAAGCCTGTTCTTATTACTGTACTTACTGTCAAGTTGGGCCGACTGAAGAAACGGAGATAAATCGTCGCCATTTTTATGGGGCCGATAAAATCGTGAAATTAGTTAAAGCGCGTGTAGCACAACTCAAAGAACAGGGTGATACTGTTGATCATCTTTCTTTCGTTCCCGAAGGCGAACCAACACTTGATGCTGATCTCGGTGAAACAATAGAGAAATTGCGCCCTTTAGGTATAAAAATTGCCGTTATTACAAATGGTTCGCTGATTTGGCGCAAAGATGTGCGTGAAACACTTAAAAAAGCGGATTGGGTTTCCCTCAAAATAGACACCGTTGATGAAAAAATATGGCATCGTATTAATATTCCCCATCGCAATCTCAAACTCACGGCGATTTTGGAAGGCATGATAACTTTTGCCAAAGAATATAGCGGAACATTGGTGACAGAAACCATGTTAGTCAAAAACCGCAATGTGAGTGATGATGCGGTTAGTGGAATCGCGGATTTTATCCAACGTATTAATCCAGAAAAGGCTTATTTTTTAATTCCGACTCGCCCCCCTGCTATCTCTTCTATTCATCCCCCTGACGAAGATGAACTTAACAGAATTTATCAAATCGTTAGTCAAAAGATACCTCTTATGGAATATCTGACGGGCTACGAAGGCAATGCTTTTGCGTCTAGTGGCGATGCTGCCAAAGATTTGTTGAGTATTACTGCTGTTCATCCGATGCGTGAAGAGGCGGTGCGTGAGTTACTTGCAAAAAATCAGGCAGATTGGCTTATCGTTGAAAATCTCCTCAGTGAAGGCAAAATGATAAAGACGGAATATGAAGGCAAGATGTTTTATATCAGGCAGAGCAAAAGCTGAAGCGTTGTTCTTTGGAATACAACGCTTTAGCTTTGTGATTTGGTATCCAACATTAACTTTGTTCTTTGGAGTACAACATTAGCATTGTTCTTTAGAGTACAACGCTTTAGCTTTGTTCTTAGGAGTACAACGCTTTAGCTTTGTTCTTAGGAGTACAACGCTTTAGCTTTGTTCTTTGGTATCCAACATTAACTTTATTCTTTGGAGTACAACGCTTTAGCTTTGTTGTTTGGAGTACAACGCTTTAGCTTTGTTCTTAGGAGCTGATGTTACGCACTATGTTTCCAAAATGTTTAAGAAATCAGATTTTTGAAAAAAAATCGGATTTCTAAGCGGCGAAACGATGTTTAAGAAATCAGATTT
>JAOZSV010000385.1 GCA_029939505.1 Thiotrichaceae bacterium
GGCGAAACGATATTTAAGAAATCCGATTTTTGAAAAAAAATCGGATTTCTAAGCGGCGAAACAATATTTAAGAAATCCGATTTTTGAAAAAAAATCGGATTTCTAAGCTCAAAAATGAATAGTGGGATAGGTTCATGCACGTTCCTTATTATGATCAATGAAATAATGAGCATAATGGCAACAAAAACTGAACTGAGAATTTTAGCCAAGGCTCGTCTCAAAGAAGCACAAATCTTATTTGAAGCCAAACGATATGATGCTGTACCGTATCAACCCTAATGATTTTTGTGCGTTGTATGAAAGGTATTTTTTCTCGTTCCCACGCGCTGGCGTGGGAATGCAGTGATGACGCGCCAGCGTCGCCGCTCGTACTGGACGCTGGCGCGTCCAGAATGGGTTCCCACTCTGGCGAGTCAATGCCATTAAGTTAAGGGCAACCACAAGGGATTGCCCCTACAGAGGACCGCATTTTATGTAGGGGCAATCCTTTATGGTTGCCCTTAACTTAATGGCATTGACTCCAGCGAGTGGGAACCAGAAAAAGAACCTCCCATTATATTTTTTTCCACACCAACCTATCAAACCCCACCGCAACAACACTAATCAATTGTAATTTAAACACATTATCGTATTTCAATTCCAAGTCGGTTCGATAATCAAGCAATTGTTTCTTCGATTCCGCCAATTTTTCCTTCACCGGTTTTAAGGCTTCCAATTCTGCGAGACTTAACTGTTTCAGTTTTTCTCCGCTTAAATTGACATGAGATAATTTTAAGTGTTTGAATTCAAAAATAAAATTTTTTAAAATGGTGTGACGAAAATCCGGGCGTACCAGCAGGGTTAAATCCGCATAACGTCGTTCTGTTGGCGTTTCTGAATCCATCATATACCATGCATCATTAAAAAGTACCGTCAAGAAAGCGGTTTTGATGGTTAATTCATTCACCTCTTTGTAATCACGATTATCAAATACCTTAAAATAACGCTTTGTCATAAAATCACAGATTGGTTGCAATTCACCACTTTGGTAAAACTCCTCCGCCAACAAGCGAACTTCTTCGCGTTTAGTGTCTTGTGGTAACAGCATTTCAAAAAGATGTTCCACGTAGAGTTTTTGCACCACCAAATTGGGGATTTTAAAACGCAGTTGTCTCAGTTCAGTTTCCCCATCCAAAGTCAAAATGCCCAAATAATAAAGCAAAGAGATTATAAATTGATTGCTTTGAGTGTTTTTTAACATCTGTTCTAAACCAAAGCGATTGGCAAGCAATGAGAGGGTTAAAGGCGGCGTTCCATTTAATGCTTGCTTTATAATAGCCCTTCCATTAGGCAAACGAGATAGATAAAAAAGTTTGTTCAAATCCATTGTTAAATTATCATCCAACATTTGGCGCGGAAATTTGCAATGCTGTTGCAAATGTTTGAGAAAATAAAGTGTTAATGTTGGATTATAAATCAATTCATTATCCATATCGCTAAAACAGTAAGCATTATAAAAGGCTTGCATCAATTTTAACGCTTCTTTCCCATATTCTGGGCTCAGTTCACATTCTGCGACGACTTGATTCAAAACCGCTTGAACTTCTGGTTCTTTAAACCCACATAAGTCATTAAAATACGGCTTCAAATAAATGTTTTCGGCGATATTATAAGCCGTCGTCATATCACTCATCAAAATCGGAGATGCGCCCGTGAGAAAAACTCGTTCTAAACCTCGTCCACCACTCGCCGATTTAACGGTTTTGAACAAGGTTTTGAGTGAACCTTCGGTGGAAATCAGTGTTTTATAGCGTTCGGGGTTAATTTCACTTCGTCCCATCATGAGTTCGTTGGCAAAATTATCGTATTCGTCAATTAACAGGTAGAGGTGATAAGGGGTTTGTCGCACCGCACTTAACATGGAAAAAAACGAATCAATCGCATCTTCTGGATCAATATGGATATTTATAGGAAGCAAGGTTTGATATTTGTCCGCAAAATCTTGAATACAGCGATTGATATAGTGATATAATCGCTGTTGTATTTGTTGCGCTTCACCTTTTGGATTGACATTAGAAAAATCCCAAGTCATCACCAAATATTGATTATGTTTCGGAGTCGGATTTTGACCAATTGCTAACTTTCCAAACAACTTATCAAATTCATCCGCTTTTGCCACATCGTAGTAATTTTCTAGCATTGACAATAGCAAACTTTTACCAAATCGGCGCGGGCGTAAGAATAATAATTGATCACCCGCTTCTTCAATCAGTCGAATATGGTTGCTACGATCCACATAAAAGTAATTTTCGGTTATAATTCGATAGAAATTACTTATTCCGTAGGGAAATTTTAATCGCATCATTTGAGTTTTCCGTTGTGATTTGAAATCGTACTGGACGCTGGCGCGTCCAGAATGGGTTCCCACTCCGGCGAGTCAATGCCATTAAGTTAAGGGCAGACACAAGGGCAGACACACAGGTCTGCCCCTACAAACCCCGCGTATTATCTGGTTGTAGGGGCGAACCTGCGTGTGAGCCCTGGCTTAACTTAATGGCAGTGACTCCGGAGAATGGGAACCAGAAATACGTCAAAATGGGTGGACATTAATGACTGATGTGACGCAAAGCGATTCTATTCGAGCTTAGAAATCCGTTTCAAAAATCTGATTTCTTAAACATCGTTTCACCGCTTAAACATCGCCGCTTAGAAATCCGATTTTTGAAAAAATCTGATTTCTTAAACATCGTTTCGCCGCTTAAACATCGCCGCTTAGAAA
>JAOZSV010000039.1:0-17535 GCA_029939505.1 Thiotrichaceae bacterium
AGACTCCTCAAAGCTAAAGCGTTGAGACTCCTCAAAGCTAAAGCGTTGAGACTCCATTTGTTAGGAATGTTTTTAAGTAAATATTCCTAACAAGACAGCAAATAATGGCTTTAAATTAGCTGGAATCGTAAACACATCAATATCTTTATAAATCATTTTCTCCTGTCGATCTAAAATACCAAATTGCCAAATGTTGCCAACTGTTACAGCACCATATATCGGATTACTTGTTTCTGAATATTGTTCCATCGCAATTAACTCAACAGCTAACTGGGTAAATCCTTTTTCCATATCTGCATTTTTGGCTTCAATAATGATGAAATCTGTCTTGGAATGAATAAAATAGTCAATATTTCCCTTTAATTTATCATTAATTTTAATTGGATACTCTACATCAATATCAAAATCAGAATAGTCTAACAATTCTAACAATAATGGTGAGATCAAAAACTCTCGTTTAGCCGCTTCAGAATTGAGGGATATATGTGGTAATTTTTTATAGAATGTTTGAGTTAAACGATCAAGTTTTAAATGAGAAACATCCTTTTTAGGTAATTCAAGCTGCTTTAATTGGAATTGATAACCAAATTCTGCGACGATGTCTTTAGTTGGATATGGTAATTTAAAATAATCGGAAAATGTGTAGTTGTCATTAGTTAGGATTTTCATAATCGTTTGGTGAATAAAGAAATCTTTGAAAAAATCGGATTTCTAATGTGAATTAAGAGTTGAAATAGCGAAGCTAAACCCACCATTTCTCCAATTAATACGATAATCATTTTTTTCTTATTAAAATTTGGTGGTCGTTATGTAGGGTGGGTAGAGCGAGAGCGAAACCCACCATTTTTCAACGGTGCCACTTCGTTCCTTTCGAGAGTCGATTCTAGGTTCAAGTTTTTTCGGTAAAAAAACTTGAACCTAGAATTTAGTTTTTTGTAAAAAAACTAAAACCTCGACTAAAGTTTTTTCTTTAAAAAAACTTTAGCCTCGAAACCACCCTACATTAAGAAACCAAATTTTGATAGGATACATTTTTTTATTTAATTGCCCAAGAAAAATCATAAGGAAAGTTCTCAAATAAATTCTTGGAAATGTTAAAAACCAGTGTAACATTATACTTTCTGCCAAAGCGGGGAATCCAGTATCTACCGTGTGCAAGCCAATCACGGACGTTTAACGCACCTCGAAAATCACCAATGGCTTCTGTACAATCGGGATGCACCTCTTTCCAAGCCTCCAATATTTCATCACGCAAACTGACTCTAGTTCCTTGTTTTTCATATAACTCTTTGAATTTATTATCTATTTTATTTTTCTTTCTCTTTCCCCTCAATGCTCGCCTCAAGTAATCAACTCGCAATGATGCTTCCGTAGAGGCAATGATATTTAAGCTGACAATATGCTCTAATTCTTTTTTATGATCAGAAAAATACTGTTTAACCTCTTTTCTTGTCATACTTGAAAAAGTTTCAGAAACACGCTCACCAGAAATAAGTCCATTAATCACTTCTTGTTGATAAAGATTGATGGCTTGTTCAGTTTCTTCGTACCATTCCCATATCCTTATCAGACTGAGTTCCTCACCTGAACTTGCAAACGCGCCGCTAGACATTTTTCTGCATCACCTGTTCTAGTGCATCGCTAAAAGACGCTTTTGTGAGTGGAAACCATAAGGAATGTACGGTTGAAATCGCTATAACCCATTGTAATTTATCTGTTTCATCGTCTTTTGTTAGGAGCAACTTGAGAGTGCCATCGTCTCCAATCATATCAATGCGCCCTGCCGCATTAACTACAATCATTCCTTTGGGTTCAAATTGGACATTTTCATAACCGACTAATAAGTTCAGTTGTCTTATCAAGTAAGGGTTAAGGTAATACTCATCCAAGGTAATCGTGTCATAACTCATTTTGACAATATGATCGCTTGTGAGATGAGACAACCAACCTTCGATAGTGGCATAAAGTTCATTGACGGATAACAGCCATCTTTGTTTTTTACTTTCCCAATCAATTAGGGGCTGCTGTTGTTTTTTTTGACGCAAAAAAGTGTCTAAGTTCATTTCCAAAATATTCCTCAAACTCTAAATTATTTGTAACTACTCAGGGCAACCACAAGGGGGTGCAGCCTACATCAGAAGATTTTCGTCTGTATAAATAAGAATATTTCAGCCTAAAGTTTTTTGAAGAAAAACTTTAGGCTGAAATGTTGTAGGGGCAATCCTTTATGGTTGCCCTGAGTCGTTACCAAAAAACGAAAACCTCGAATTAAACCAAGTCAATTTTCACGCTCTTCAAAATAATAGATTTTAATCGTCTCCATATCTGGCGAATTAGCTGTAAAATCACTAAAACATTGAGAAATGGCTTCTCTGCTTTTTATATCAATGCTTAAAGGGAGATAAATTTCCACTGTCACTTGACCTAACAAATAATGTAAAGTAATTTGCGGAGTCGCTTGGATATTTTCTACGGATTGCCAGCATTTTTGCAAATCAGTTATGATTTCATTGCGTAATGGCAAATTCAAATTGGCTCTAATTTTTTCATCATTTTCTGGATCAATATGCACCAGTACGTCAGTGATTTCTTCTATATTCTGAACTAAAGACTGTCGTACCATTTCACCAATTTGATGCCCTTCTGATACGCTGATGCGGGGGTTGACTAAAATATGTACATCGACTAAAGCATTTTCCCCCATTTTGCGTGTGCGTAATTCATGTAAAGTATGCACACCATCTACTGATTGAATAAGTGTTTTAATCTGATTAATTTGACTGTCATCTAAGCCTGTATCTACTAAATCCCTAACAGCTCCCCAGCCTAATGACCAAGCAATATGGGCAATCATAAAGCTGACAAGAATCGCTGCTGCCGCATCTAACCAAGGAAAACCTGCCATACTACCTGCTATTCCCACTACCACAATGACGGATGAAAAGGCATCGCTACGATGATGCCAAGCATTTGCGCGTAACATTTGTGAACGAAGACGTTTGGCAACCAATATCGTATATTGGTAAAGGGCTTCTTTGACAAAAATAGATAATGCAGCAATAATAAGAGTTATCTTGGAGGGATGCCATAATAATTCTGGCTCCAACAAACGTCGTACAGCATCTATTAACGTTCCCCCTGCAACAAGTAGGAGTAAAAAGCCGAGTGCGACGGTGGCTATGGTTTCAAAACGGGCGTGTCCATAAGGATGATCAGCATCAGCATCAAGCGAACTGTATTTAGCGGCAAACAATACAACCCCGTCACTGATTAAGTCAGATAAGGAGTGCAAACCATCTGCGATTAATGCTTGTGAGCGACCATAGAAGCCAAAAACGAGTTTTATAATCGTTATAAAAATATTGCCTATCACACCAATCAGTGTGATATTGCGTATGGCAATATAACGTTCTTTTGAGGAAATCTTGTTATTTTCGAGCATGTTGAATATTTTTTTCGATGAGATGGAATACAAAGCTAAAGCGTTGAACTCCAAAACACGTCCAAAGCTAAAGCGTTGTACTCCAAAATACGTCCAAAGCAAAAGCTTTGAACTCCAAAATACGTCCAAAGCTGTTAATACCCTACTATTTTAACGACATCATTCTTGATTTTTTCTTTAAATCTCTCTTGTTCCTCAAGATTTTCTATTTCTGGTGCGATTACTTCAAGCATAGCAAAAACATCCCCCACTGTTTCGAGATGACCTACTTTTTCAATGTATTCATCACACACAATGATGGCAATAGGACCAATATGAATCGCCAGTCCCTTTTTGATGTATTTTATGATCTCTTTGATATTGGATGGCACTTGTGTCGTGGAAATATCATCATCTTCATAGAGCATCTGAAAAATTTCTTCAGTACTGGGCAACGAGATTTCTTGAGTGGTTTCAAAAATGCCTTCGGCAAATTCTAATTTACCCGATTTTATCGTTTTAATAAATGAAATTGCATCATAGCCACGGTGTTTAACATCAAAAACCAAGCAAATAATTTGTCCTTCATTTAAGACCATTCGCACAACATGACTATCATCAGAGGTAATAAAGATCGTACCTGTTCGTTTTTCTAATGATAAACGACGTATTTCTGCTATCAATTTAGAATATGTTAACCGTAATCTCGTACCCATAATAGATTAAGTCCTTGATTTCTGACGCAATTTTTGAAAAGAGATGACCATGCTGATTCGCATTCGTTCAAACGCTTGGGCTAATTGACCGATTTCACCCTTCTCCTTCACTTCGACAGGATTATCAATCAGTTCACCTTTACTGATCGCATCGGCAATATAAGTTAAATGTTCAATTGGTCCTGTGATTTTTCTACTAAACAGTACAGCAACAATAAAAGCCGCCAACACGGCAAATATAATAATAACAATAAATGTCATACGAAATTTCCTGACACTTTTGAGAATCTTATCGGACTCACGTTGAACAATCAAAATCCAATCATCAGTAGAACCAGGAACGGAAAACCGCAAATGAAAGAGGGTTAATGCTTCATTGCTGATTGTATCATTGATACCACGAATGTATTTTGCTAATTCAGCATATTCCTTTTCTAAATTATAACTTGTGTCTAAATCGTTAGGGCTTCCCCAACGTTTTTGGATATCAGGATGATGAGCAAAATAACCGTCTTGAGTGACTAGCCGTACATCGTCTAATGCTTTGAGAAATTGATTTGCATCAATATTCATTATCATAATTCCTGCCTTATAATTATAATCGTCATAAAGATTAACGGCATAACGAATAACAGGCTTATGGGGAAACTCAATCTCTCCCCTTTCGCGATTTAAATCTAAAGGAGAAACAAATAGTCGGTTACTTGATAAGCGCATGGTTTCTTTAAAATAATAACGATCCGACTTATTTTGCAACTTTTCGCTGTCAACAATCCAACTTCGTAAACCACTTGAATCTACCCTAACGATTTCTTGCCCTGTTTCGTCAAGATAGCGGATTTGATAATAAATACGACGATTGCGAGAAAAAGCCAGAAATTCTCTTTCCAAGTCTTGTCGCTTTTGCTCTAGCGCAGGTTGAACATCTTGTAACGTCTTATACTCTAAATCAGATTCTGCCAATTCATCTGGGGTAGCCTGATTTAAAAAATTCCCAATGCCATGCAATTTCAAGTAATCCATCATCAAGGGCGATTGCCTCAAAAATAAGAGATCACCCTTAACAGCCGACAAAAAAGACGTGATATTATTTGCCAGCGTTCCTGCCTGCGCTATTTGCGTTGTCAGTGCCTGCGCCCGTAGGCTTTTACTTGAAACCTGTATGGCGTAAATACCTGTTATGAGTGCTGGAATTAGGGTAACAATAGAAAACATGATGATTAATCTTGTTCGTAGTCTGTGAATAATTTTCATAAAATGCCGTTAATTAATGGTGAATGGTGAATTAAATCAATCGTTTAAAGAAAAATGTGAGTGAAAATAGGAGTCCAACGCTTCAGCTTTGGTTATTTTGGAATGCGAATTCAGAGTGAAAATAGGAGTCCAACGCTTCAGCTTTGGGCGGACTAACAAAGCTAAAGCGTTGTACTCCAAATCACAAAGCTAAAGCGTTGTACTCCAAATCACAAAACAAAGCTAAAGCGTTGTACTCCAAATCAAAGTTCTTAATTCGCATTGGAAATTATTAAAGTCTCATTCCTTTGGCGAAAAAATTAATTTTTGAGTATATTATTATAATTTAGCGTATTATAAACTAAAAAAAACTCAATATCAAAATTTTCAAGAATTGGAGACTTAAATGGCAAACCCATTGAATAAAATCAGTTCAAAAATTACACAACCCAAATCACAGGGCGCGTCTCAAGCCATGCTTTATGCGACAGGCTTGACTGATGAAGACATGAATAAAGCACAAGTAGGCATCGCCAGCGTTTGGTATGACGGCAACCCTTGTAATATGCACCTCATGGATTTAGCCAATAAAGTTAAAGAAGGCGTAATAACTGCTGGCATGGTAGGAATGCGTTTTAATACCATTGGCGTGAGCGATGGTATCTCAATGGGTACACGCGGCATGAGTTTTTCGCTACAATCGCGCGATTTAATTGCCGATTCCATTGAAACAGTGATGGAAGCGCAATGGTACGATGCAAATATTTCTCTCCCAGGCTGCGATAAAAATATGCCAGGATGTATCATAGCAATGGGGCGACTCAATCGCCCTGCCCTCATGATTTACGGGGGAACCATTAAACCGGGGCATGATAAACATAATAATACATTAGATATTGTTTCCGCATTTCAATCTTATGGGCAATGTATTACAGGAACATTGAGCGAAGAAGATCGTCAAGATGTCGTCAAACATGCTTGCCCAGGCGCAGGGGCTTGTGGTGGAATGTACACCGCAAACACAATGGCTTCTGCCATTGAAGCCTTAGGCATGACTTTACCCTATAGTTCATCTATTCCCGCCGAAGTTACCGGTAAATTAGACGAATGTATCAAAGCGGGTGCAGCCATCCGCAATTTACTAGAAAAAGACATTAAACCCCGCGATATTATGACTCGCGCCGCCTTTGAAAATGCAATGATCATTATAATGGCATTAGGCGGCTCTACCAATGCAGTGCTCCACCTGATTGCGATGGCTAGAGCGATAGACGTTGAATTAACCATTGATGATTTTCAAAAAGTCAGTGATCGTGTGCCATTCTTAGCTGATCTGAAACCAAGTGGACAATATGTCATGGAAGACATTCATAATATCGGTGGTACGCCAGCAGTGATGAAATACCTCTTAGAAAAAGGACTGCTTAATGGTGACTGCCTAACAGTAACGGGCAAAACCATTGCAGAAAATTTGGCAGACTTACCTGGATTAACAGAAGGTCAACAAGTTATTCATCCACTGGAATCTCCCATCAAAAGCACGGGACATATTCAGATACTCAAAGGCAATCTGGCCCTCGGCGGAGCGGTAGCAAAAATTACCGGCAAAGAAGGTTTAATCTTCACAGGACCCGCAAAAGTCTATGATAGTGAAGAAGACATGCTCAACGCGCTAGAGCGTAAAGAAATTGTTAAAGGCGACGTAGTCGCTATTCGCTATGAAGGACCAAAAGGTGGTCCTGGTATGCCAGAAATGTTGACTCCAACTTCTGCCATTGTCGGTGCAGGTTTAGCTAAAGAAGTCGCCCTGCTCACAGATGGACGGTTTTCTGGCGGTTCACATGGCTTTATTGTCGGGCATATTGTCCCAGAAGCCCAAGAAGGCGGCACGCTTGCGTTGATAAAAAACGGTGATATTATTACAATTGACGCAAAAAACAACACACTCAGTGTGGCTATTAGTGATGATGAAATAGCGCAACGTCGTACCAAATGGACGATGCCGCCTTACAAAGCGACACGAGGAACGCTATATAAATATATCAAAAATGTCAAAAACGCATCAGAAGGCTGTGTGACGGACGAATAGGCACGAACCTATCCCACTATTCAAAAATGCGGAACCATGAATAAAAATCGTTTGGTTTTTAACCAAAAAACGAGGGTTAAGAAATCCGATTTTTTTCAAAAATCGGATTTCTAAGTTCAAAAATGAATAGTGGGATAGGTTCACTGATATTCAAGCCAAACCTGGCAGGTTTATTTTCGGGTATTATTGACTTATAATGACAAAAGTTTTACCCTATCGTTGTTTATTTTGAATATGGGCTGCAATCGAAATGTGAAGTATTTCCTTATCAAGAGAGCATCTCACCACTTTTATCCACTCATTTAGGAATAATTATTATGCGTGAAAAAATTAAATTAGTTTCATCAGAAGGAACAGGGCATTATTACACCACAACAAAGAATAAGCGTAAAACGTCTGATAAGTTGGTCTTAAAAAAATATGACCCTGTTGTGCGTAAACATGTCGAATATAAAGAAGCCAAAATCAAATAACAATGTCGTTCTGGAGTCCAACGCTTCAGCTTTGGACTCCTCCAAAGATTCCTCCAAAATCACTTTGAGGTATTAATATGCCAATCATTAAAATGACCGACTTAGAACTCACAGGTAAACGAGTTCTTATCCGCGAAGACTTGAACGTACCAATTTCTGATGGCAAAGTAACTAGCGATGTCCGTATTCGTGCTTCATTACCAACTATCACATACGCACTTGAGGCAGGTGCAAAAGTCATGTTAATGTCTCACTTAGGTCGCCCAAAAGAAGGTCAATTTGATCCCAAAGCCTCTATGGCACCAATTGCCGCGCATTTGGAAAAGTTGCTGGGCAAACCAGTGAAATTGATCAAAGACTGGCTAGATGGAATAGAAATCGCTGCTGGTGAAATTGTGCTATGTGAAAATGTACGCTTTAATCAGGGCGAAAAAAAGAATGACGATGAATTGTCAAAAAAAATGGCCGCCTTATGTGATATTTACGTGATGGATGCCTTTGGCACAGCACACCGCGCCCAAGCGTCAACGCACGGGGTGGCAAAATACGCACCCATTGCCTGTGCAGGGCCATTGTTAGCAGGGGAACTAGAGGCGCTGGGCAAAGCGTTAGATAATCCCGCCCGTCCAATGGTTGCTATTGTTGGAGGCTCTAAAGTCTCCACCAAATTGACCGTGTTAGAATCGCTCTCCAAAGTGGTGGATCAACTCATTGTGGGTGGTGGAATTGCCAATACCTTTATTGCCGCTGCTGGTCATAATGTAGGCAAATCTTTATATGAGGCTTCTTTAATTGAAGAAGCTAAAAATCTGAGTACAGCCGCACAATCACGGGGTGGCGATATTCCTGTACCCACAGATGTGGTTGTCGGTAAAAATAACCCATTTGAAAAGGCGGATGCCACAGCAACGCTTAAATTAGTTAATGAAGTCACTGATGACGAAATGATTTTTGATGTTGGCCCCGAAACATCAGCCAAATTCGCTGAAATCCTCAAAACGGCGGGGACTATTCTTTGGAATGGCCCAGTTGGTGTATTTGAATTTGAGCAATTTGGTGCAGGCACTAGGGCATTATCAAAAGCCATCGCTGAAAGTAGCGCGTTTTCGATTGCAGGTGGAGGCGATACGCTGGCAGCAGTAGATAAATACGGCGTTGTTAATAACGTGTCATATATTTCTACTGGCGGCGGTGCTTTTTTGGAGTTTTTAGAAGGAAAAAAATTGCCCGCCGTTGCGATTCTTGAAGAACGTGGGCAATGATGAATGATGAACCCATCTTACTTAATAACTGATGTTACGCACTATGTTTCCAAGATGTTTAAGCGATTTCTTTCAAAAATCGGATTTCTAAGCTCGAAGAAACACACGAGGTTTAAGAAATCTTTGAAAGAAATCGGATTTCTAAGCGGCGAAACGAGGTTTAAGAAATCCGATTTTTTTTTCAAAAATCGGATTTCTTAAACATCATACGTTTCGATCTGAGAAATCCGATTTTTGAAAAAATCGGATTTCTTAAACATCCTGTGTAGTGATTATCCTTTATTATAAATAATCCTTGTAGTTATATTGATTGTGTTTGGGTTAAATATTAGTGGGATAGGTTCATTAACAACAACTGATAAAAGAAGGAGATTTTTTATGGTAATTTCGATGCGTCAATTACTCGATCATGCCGCAGAAAACGGTTATGGATTACCGGCATTTAATGTGAATAATATGGAACAAGTCCATGCAATCATGCAAGCGGCTGACGCGACTAATAGCCCTGTCATTATGCAAGGATCGGCAGGAGCGCGTAAGTATGCGGGTGAACCGTTTTTACGTCATTTAATTTCTGCCGCTGTAGAAATGTACCCACATCTCCCCGTTGTGATGCACCAAGATCATGGTTCTGAACCGGCGGTGTGTTTACGTTCGATACAAAGTGGTTTTAGTTCTGTTATGATGGACGGCTCCTTAATGGCAGATGCGAAAACGCCCTCCAGTTTTGAGTATAATCTCAATGTCACTAAAACAGTAGTTGAGATGGCTCACGCTGGGGGAGTTTCTGTTGAAGGTGAATTGGGTTGCCTGGGTTCTCTGGAAACAGGCGAAGCGGGTGAAGAAGATGGTTCTGGTGCAGAAGGCAAATTATCCCATGATCAACTCTTGACTGATCCTGAACAAGCCGCTGATTTTGTCAAACAAACTGACGTTGATGCACTCGCCATTGCGATTGGAACCAGTCATGGTGCCTATAAATTCACCCGTCCACCAACAGGCGATATTTTAGCGATAGATCGCATCAAAGAAATTCATGCCCGTATTCCAGATACCCATTTAGTGATGCACGGTTCCTCTTCTGTACCACAAGAATGGTTAGCCATCATCAACAATTATGGGGGAGACATGGGGCAAACTTACGGCGTGCCGGTTGAAGAAATCGTCGAAGGCATTAAATATGGTGTGCATAAAGTCAATATTGATACTGACTTGCGTATGTCTTCGACGGGTGCTATCCGTAAATTCTTACATGAAAATCCGTCTGTTTTTGATCCCCGTAAATACTTCAAGGAAGCATCGAAGGCGATGATGGGGATTTGCAAGGCGCGTTATGAGGCTTTTGGTTGTGCAGGAATGGCTGATAAAATCAAGCCGATTTCTTTAGAGGAGATGTTCAAACGTTATGCGAGTGGAGAGTTAGCACAGCGAGTTAACTAACACTTAAAAACCTCTGATGTTTTCAAAACATCAGAGGTTTGATTCCAACTCGTATTTAGTAGTAAGCTAACACTTAAAAACCTCAGAGGTTTGATTCCAACTATATTTTTTTCAGGAATTTATAATGGCAAATAATAGTTATAAACTGATTCTAAGCGGAAAAATTGCGGAAGGTTATGATGTAGAAATTGTCCATGAAAAATTAGCACTTGTTTTTGACATTGCGCTTAAAAAAATACCTAAACTTCTCAAAAAACCAACGGTTATTAGGAAAAAATTAACGCTTGATGTGGCTTTCCAATATAAAAATGGCCTTGAAAAAATAGGCGTATTAAGCGAGATTAATCCTAAGCCTGTACAGGAAAATCCACATCATGCTGAATCTTTCACCGTTAATGACAAAGATGATGCAATCATTGATAATACAGGCATTGAGGGGGATATTGAACAATTTTCATTTGAACCTGAACAAACACTGACTCTTGATCATAATACACTCCACATTATCAATATAAAAATACCAGCAGGTTCACTGGTGATATTGATGATTAAATGGATACTGGCTTCTATTCCGGCGCTGATTATTCTTGGCGGAATAGGATACCTGATTCAAACAGTAGATTGGCACGAGATTATAGTGCAAGTGGGAGAACTTATTCCATTTTAACATTTGTTGAAGCCAAACCTCAGAGGTTTTCAAAACCTCAGAGGTTTTTATATTTTTGAAGTTTTTATATTTTTAACGTTACTTTAGGAATCATAATGGAAAAAAATAACAATCCATTTCTTCTGGATAATGAGTCTGCTTATCAAACATGGCGGGCGCGTAAGTTGGAAAATTACCCCAGCGATTTACCAAGTTTAATAGTGGAAGTTAATAATCCACGCCAGTTAAGTCGGGCCGAACATGAAACGATTTTAGCGCGTTGTCGTGTTGCCAATATGGCGATTTATGCGAGTGCGATCAAAGATGAGGATAAAGCGATTATTCATGAACTAGGCAAGCAATTTAATCTGACGCAATTAAATAGCAATATGTGCGCCGATGATGATGGTGTCACTTCTTTAACGGTGGCTAATGGGGGGAAACGACAGACTTATATTCCCTATACAAATCGCCCCATTCACTGGCACACTGATGGTTATTATAATTCACTGGAAACACAGATTCACGCCTTGTTATTACATTGTGTGCACAATGCTAAGGAAGGGGGTGAAAATGCTTTGCTTGATCATGAAATTGCTTATATTTGGTTGCGGGATGAGAATCCAGAGTATATTCACGCGCTGATGCAACCGGATGCAATGTGTATTCCAGCCAATATAGTGAATGGGGAAGAACTACGACCGGTTCATTGTGGTCCCGTTTTTTCAGTGATGCCGGATGGTCATTTGCACACCCGTTATACTAAACGAACCCGCTCTATTAATTGGAAAGAGGACAAAACGACTCAAGAAGCCGTCAAGTTTTTGGAATCTCAGTTAGATGGCGATTCGGCTTACATTTTCAGAGGCACTTTGCAGCCAGGGCAAGGGCTTATTAGTAATAATGTACTGCATGATCGCACTGGTTTTACTGATTCAGCCGAGGCTTCAGAACACCGTTTACTTTATCGGGCGCGTTATTATCAGCGTATTGTGGGTAGTTGATAACTAGTTAGCTATATAGGTCGGGTTAGCTATGTAGGTCGGGTTAGCTTTTTTTGCAAAGCAAAAAAACGTAACCCGACATTCTCCTAACCTGACCTACATGACTTTCTTCAGTGGAAGAAACGGATTGCCATTCTTTCTAAACCTGACAGGTTTTTTTTGCTGAAATGTTGAACTTTTTTAGAAACCAATTTATTTTATAGAAGGAGAAAAATATGTTTTCAAACCACGATACAACAATGATTCCAAAACAAGAGGTTTACCATATTCGACTTAACCCCCTTGTTGAGAGAGAACTCACCTCAGACAAAGAGGGGGTTTATCTTGAAAAATGTAGTCAAGGGGAATGGCTTGTTTATATTATGACGGAAATAATGGAGCATATACCCCTTGAACGGTTTATCACAATGCAGGATGATAAACTAAATGGACATGTCGGAAGGCTGATGGCACTTCATTTAGTAGCGGGTATGTTAAACGATTTTACGCCAGAACAAATGAAGATTTTTGACGAATGCTTGATAAGGAGATGACATTGTGGATTACCTGTTAGATAAAGCCTCAAAAATCTATGCCGATTTAAAGCGTCGCGGTGAATTATTACCAGATGCCGATATTCTCATTGCCGCAATTGCAAATGCACATAATCTAATACTGCTTACAAATGATAGTCATTTTGATAGAATTGAAGGGTTACACATTTAAAATGGCTTAAAGGAAGAAAGATGAACATGATTATAGAAGAACAAGAACAAGATGCTCAAGTCAAACAACAAATTTACTTACAGCGCGTCAATCAACTCTATACCAATATCAGAAATTGGTTACAAGATGAGCCTTTGATTTTAGAGGAAGCTCAAACTGACGTGATAGAAGCATTAGGGCATTATCAAGCCCCAAAATTGTCCATTAAAACCCAAGAGGGTGAACAGTTAGCGGAGTTTAAACCCACAGGTGCGTCGGTTTTGTTGGCGGATGGGGCAATGGATGTGGATGGCGATATAGGTTTAGAATATGTCCTCTACATGCTGGAAAGTGATCCCCAAACTTTCTTTAAAGTTGAAGCAGATGGTTGGTATTGGCAAGAACAGCGCGAGGATGTTGATCCCCATTTTCTTGATAACAAAACGACATTACTGCAACTGATTACTTGGGTGAGCGACTATGAATTCTAATCCATTGCAGCATATCCTGTTGGTTTATAAAACGGCTCGTGATAGTTTTAGAATTGCCGAGAGAGCCATCAAAACCAAGGAGCCAAAAGCAAAACAGAGATTACTTCAACGTACTTGCGTTGAAACACCGACTCTCACGGATGCCATGCGTATGATTAAAGAAGGTAATAAAGAGTCTGATACCTTATTTGTGTTGAATATGTGGGCGACTTTTGAGCGATTTCTCAGAAATGATTTGCAAGAAAGGGGCAAATTACTGCGTAACAATAAACCACCCGCTTTAGGTTATTCCATTTATCAACATTTTGAAAAAGAAGTCGAATTTTGGAAACCAGGGGAAATTCTCGACTTTCTCAAAGAAAGTTTATTTAAAAATAGGATTCATTTAATTGGACACGCTAAACAAATATTAGCGTATAGAGATTGGGTTGCACATGGAAAGAATCCGAAGAATCCACCCTCAAGTGACATAAAACCGTTAGCAGCTTATAATACACTTAATGAAATAGTGGAAACGTTGCTGGCAAATCCACCCTTTTAGGCTGGATAACGCTAACACTATAATCCCAATCTACAAACACAACAATAATATGGTACTTTCAGATTACGTTAATACTTATGGTCAAGATTTACTACGGCGTTATGGTGAGCGGATACATAAACTCTCCATTAATGCCGGTTTTACTTGTCCCAATCGGGATGGCAGTAAGGGGCGGGGTGGCTGTACCTTTTGTAATAATGTGTCTTTTAGTCCCAATACCCGTCATTCATTATCCATAGCCACACAGTTAGAAAATGGTCGTCGTGTGATTGCCAAGCGCACAGGGGCAAAGCGTTTTATTGTTTATTTTCAGGCTTATACCAATACTTATGCCGATATACAGTATTTAGAGAGGCTCTATGAAGAAGCGCTTGCTGAACCGGATGTGGTTGGTTTATCTATTGGAACGCGCCCTGATTGTGTTTCGGAAGAAGTATTAGATTTATTAGAAGGCTATCAGAAGCGTGGTTATGAAATTTGGTTGGAATTAGGCTTGCAATCTGCTTTTGATGAAACTTTAGAACGGATTCATCGGGGGCATAATTTTCTGGATTATCAAAAAGCCGTTCATGCGATAAGACAACGAGGTATTTCTCTTTGCACTCATTTGATTATTGGTTTACCTGGTGAAGAACATTGGCATTATTTAGAGAGTTTAGATCGTGTGCTTGAATTGGGTGTAGAAGGTATTAAATTGCATCCCCTCCATGTTGTCAAGCAGACTATTTTAGCGAAACAATGGCAAAAAGGGGAATATCAGCCATTAGAAATGAATACTTTTGTTTCCACTGTTGTCGATATGATTGAGCGAACACCGCCTGAAGTGATTTATCATCGCGTGATTGCCACCGCATCGAAGGATGTTTTGCTGGCACCAGCGTGGTGTCAGAAAAAATGGGTGGTATTGAATGCGATTACTGCGGAATTTCATCGTCGTCAAATTTGAATCAGAATTTGAGAATTTGAGAATTTTCAGAAGAAAACCTAAAATATTAAGTAGTGTCTATCCGGAAACCCAAAAAGTTGAATTTTTTCTAAACCGGTCCAATTGAGATGAATAAGAAATCACTAATTGGAAATTTTAGAGTGACTTTCTATAATAAATGATTCAACAAGCTTTTTTTTGTCCATTTTTGCTCAAATTGAGGCACACCAAATCCTCGGTTCCCCCGCTTCGTTTTTAACTAATTGAAATAGTTCACTTTTGTGGTTAACCCGCTTCCATACTCAAACGTGTAAACCGTGTAAAATTATAAGTGATCACCGCTGACCAAACATAAACTTTAAAATGAGGTAAACCCTTCCAAGTACAGCGCCTTAAACCATAGACACGCTTCAGGCAAGAAATATGACTTTCTATCCCAGCTCGAAAATTCTTTAACTCAATACTTGAGACTGAAGAAATCCAAGCCAAAAAATCGCAATGCGAACATTAAAAATCAATGACTCATCAATCTTTTTTTTGAGAATCACGAGAACATTTTTTGAGCCAAAATCAGTTCGAGGTTTTCGTTTTTTCTTCAAAAAAACGAAAACCTCGAACGCATACAATAAGGAATGGGAGAAATGTCAGTTTCTCTCAGAAAGACAGGAGAAAAGAGGACAGGTTTTTACGTCACTAATTTCTCGTTCCCACGCGCCGGCATCAATTAAGTTAAGCCTTGGAGTCCATTCGAGGTTTGAGTTTTTTTGAAAAAAAAACTCAAACCTCGAATCCTTTAGATTTGGAAGTGTTTTCTCGTTTTCTCGTTCCCACGCGCTGGCGTGGGAATGCAGTGACGACGCGCCAGCGTCGTGGTGGTTTGGACGCTGGCGCGTCCAGACTCGGTTCCCACGCCGGCGCGTGGGAACCAGAAAAAGGTGAGTATTTGTTTCATAAATAACTCCATTGTGTTTGGAATACAAAGCTGAAGCGTTGTACTCCATTGTGAATACGATGAGCGCCGGCGCGTGGGAACCAGAAAAAATGGTACTCAATTATTTACTGATGTTACGCACCAGCCTTTTGTAATAAACCAAATACCGCCTCTGGATCAATCCCGAGGCTCAAAGCTAAAGTCGGCTCGACTGCTCTACTTAGCTGTGTTAGTCTGCTTTAGCAGATTTTAGCTTTGAGCCAGCCAGGTAGCTGGGCAAACGTTTTTTTGTTTGCCCACCATTTCATGGAGTATAAGAAATCTTCTTAAATCTTTGAACGTTTTGGTGGGCAACCACGTTGCCCACCCTACCTGACTCCATTGTGTTTGGAATACAAAGCTGAAGCGTTGTACTCCATTGTGAATACAAAGCTGAAGCGTTGTACTCCATTCCTTAACAGCAGCCATACGTCGTCTCTGAATCATTTTGCTTCTCGTCAAAAGGAGTTTCAGCTTCTTTAAAAAGACCATAATGTGTATCCCAAGAACCCATAAACTCAAAATGGGGTGCAAAGCGCGTATCATGTAACATCCGATAAGTGTTACCACAAACGGGAAAGGCTTCATTCTTCGCAAACAGGTACTGTTTATCCAATTTAAACCGTTCATGGTGTGGGAGAGTTCCTTTATAAATGACGGATTGTCCATAGTTTTCGGAAGCGGTTTCCAAATTGGGCAGTTTAAATAAGCGATAAGTTGCTGAAAAACAACGTATTTTACCCAATAATGCCCGGATTTCTTCGTTATCAATTTTCAGCAATCTATCCTCAACCAAACGCGGATCAAGAAATCCCAAACTTTTAGCCAGTCTCATAAAATCGTTCCAATACAACGCACCACTCAAACATTCACCATATAACACGGGATGGCTCACTAATTCTTTTGGAACGCGCCGATCCGCATAAACATCAGAAAAATAAACTTCTCCGCCCGGTTTCAGCACCCGATAAGCTTCACGCAATACCGCCTCTTTATCAGGCGATAAATTAATCACACAGTTAGAGATGATAATATCAAAACGATTATCGGCTAAATCCAGTTCATCTAAGCGTTCAATATAACCCTGCTTAAACTCCACATTGGGCTGGCGGTATCCATATTTTTCTGTGTGATAATCCACATATTTATTAGCGATAGCCAGTTGTTCTGGAGTCATGTCAACCCCAACAACATAACCGTTTTCTCCGACTAACCGCGATAAGACATAACAATCCCGCCCTGAACCAGAACCTAAGTCTAAGATACGCATTCCTTCCAATTGTTCAGGTACGACTAGCCCGCACCCGTAATAACGCGCCGAAACTTCATCATGGACCTCAGCCAGCGCATCTTTAATATATTGCGGCACTTGAGTTTCAGTGCAACAGGCATCTGTTTTTAAATCTTGTGTATTTTGTAGGGCTTTACCATAGTAGTCTTTAACAACTTCATGTTTTTCAGTTGCTATGGATATGCCTTTAAATTGATCTTTCATACGTTTTCTCTTTCGTTATTAAGTTAATTGGATCCAAACCTCTGAGGTTTCCAAAACCTCAGAGGTTTTTCGAGCCAAACCTTTTTCGAGCCAAACCTCTGAGGTTTCCAAAACCTCAGAGGTTTTTCGAGCCAAACCTTTTTCG
>JAOZSV010000039.1:17635-27467 GCA_029939505.1 Thiotrichaceae bacterium
AGCCAAACCTTTTTCGAGCCAAACCTCTGAGGTTTCCAAAACCTCAGAGGTTTTTTGATCCAAACCTTTTTCGATCCAAACCTCTGAGGTTTCCAAAACCTCAGAGGTTTTTCGAGCCAAACCTTTTTCGAGCCAAACCGAGCCAAACCTCTGAGGTTTTTTGATCCAAACCTTTTTCGAGCCAAACCGAGCCAAACCTCTGAGGTTTCCAAAACCTCAGAGGTTTTTCGTTGAAGTTTATGATTCGGTACTTATCAAATTGATCATTTCATCTGTTGCTTCTACCAATGCTGAAAGCATTTCTGGTGGTTCGCTGGCTAAATGTCCGCCTGTGGGAATCACTTTGAATTGGGCATTTTGCCAATTTTGTGCGAGGAGATAGGAACTGTCTAAGGGGCAAACTAAATCACGTTGCCCATGAATGAGTATCGTTGGGAGATGAGCCACTTTATCAATATCCCGCAATAATTGGTTTTCATCAATAAAACAGCGGTTAAACATGTAATGACTTTCAATACGGGCTTCGTTGAGGGTTTGTTCTGACGATTCTGTCAGGGCAGGAAATTGTCCATAGCTAACGACACAACCTGCCCAATTCATCCAAGCTAAAGCGGCATGAAGGGCAGTATTCATATCATTACCGGTTATCTTGTCATAATAAACGGTCAATGGCTCTTCCCGCTCTTTTTCTGACAGAGGAGACATAAAATCTTGCCATTGTTGTGGAAACAATCGGCATAAGCCGCTTTCGTGATGAAACCATTCAATGTCACATTTTCTGGCTAGAAAAATGCTTCGCAAAATGATTCCCAAGACATTTTCAGGGTACTGTTGGGCATATAATAACCCCAAAGTGGCTCCCCATGAACCGCCAAAGATAACCCACTTTTTAATATCTAACTGTTTTCTGATGATTTCCATATCGGCTAACAAGTCAGAAGTGGTATTATCTTGTAAGCAACCCGTTGGTGTAGAACGTCCCGCACCGCGTTGATCAAATAATACAATACGATACTTCTTGGGATTAAAAAAAGAACGATGGTACGGTTTACAATTTGCTCCAGGACCACCATGCAAAAAAACAACGGGAATACCATCGGGATTGCCACATTCTTCCACTGTCAAAACATGTTCTTTTCCAACAGCGATCTGATGCGTGGCTAGTGGTTCAATGTCAGGATATAGGAATGTCATATTGATTTATTGATTTATTGATTTCCACCGATTTCATCGGTGGCTATTCACATTTCACCCCGTTGGGGTTAGTTTCAACCCCGAAGGGGTTAAACATGAATAGCCACCGATGAAATCGGTGGAACTTGAAAACACCTTGCGTAACATCAGTAAGTAAGAAACTTGGTTTCTCTTCACGTATTTGTATTCGAGGCTTACAGTTTTTTCTTTAAAAAAACTGTAAGCCTCGAAAGTTATTTTTAGAGACTAAAGATGAAACTCATAATCGTCAGTGGTTTATCAGGGGCAGGTAAAACAATTGCATTGCATAGCCTAGAAGATATGGGGGCTTATTGCATTGATAATTTACCTGTCGGTTTACTACCCGCCTTTGCTGAACAAGCTGACCAATTGGGGATAATTCATGAATGTATCGTTCTTGGTATAGATGCTCGCACGACGGCTTTACATGATATGCCAGCCCTTTTGAAAAGGCTTCAGCGTACAAAAATACCTTATCAGGTATTATTCCTTGAGGCAGATGAAGCGGTACTTATTAAACGTTTCAATGAAACGCGCCGTAAACATCCTTTAACAACACAAGACTTACCTTTAGCTGAAGCGATACAACGTGAGCGGCAATTACTTGAACCCCTAGCCCGTCATGCTGAGGTTCGTATTAATACAAGTTTCTTGTCTGTTCACCAATTGCGCGATATGATCAGCCTACGGGTGGGATTATGCAAAACACAAAGTTTATCATTATTAATTCAATCGTTTGGTTTCAAACATGGAATTCTTAATGAGGCGAATTTTGTCTTTGATGTACGCTGTTTACCGAATCCTTATTGGGAATCGGGATTAAGAAATTTAACAGGGCGTGATAAAGCAGTCATTAATTTCTTGCAAAGTGATCCTAAAGTACAGCAAATGCGTGACGATCTGATTGATTTTTTAGAAAATTGGATTCCCAAATTTGCCGCAGATAATCATCAATATCTAACCGTTGCTATTGGTTGTACAGGTGGACAACATCGCTCCGTCTATTTGGCGGAGCAATTAGGACAACATTTTAAAAGAGAAAGTGACAACGTATTGGTGCGACATCGAGAACTATCCGTTATCAGGAATGGTTTCGATTCGAGGTTCAAGTTTTTTCGGTAAAAAAACTTGAACCTCGAATTGAGTTTTTCTTCAAAAAACTCAAACCTCGAATGGTGAATTGTTAATACTGAATGGAACTAACTGAAATGAGCGTAGGCATTTTATTAATTACCCATGATGATATTGGCTCAAGTTTATTAAAGAGTTTGCAAAAAATGTTGGGTACCTTGCCTTTGCCAGTGAAAGTTTTACCCATCCGTCATAAAAATGAGCCTATTGCATTTCGCTATCATGCGGAAAAAATTTATCAGAGTTTAAATAAAGGACATGGTGTATTAGTACTGACTGATCTTTTTGGAGCGACACCGTGTAATATTGCTTGTCATTTAATTCCACATCATCGTGTACGAATAGTGGCAGGACTCAATTTTTCTATGTTGGTTAAAATAATGAATTACCCAGATGCTGATTTAGACACACTGGCAAGTAAAGCACTTTCAGGTGCTTGTCAGGGAGTACTTGATGTGAATTCAGTCATCACTGACAATGGATGATAACTGATGTTGAAACAAACACTTACTATCGTCAATAAATTAGGACTACATGCGCGAGCAGCGACAAAATTAGTCAAACTCGCCTCATCCTTTGAAAGTGCTGTTCAAGTGAAACGCAAGCAGCGCGAAGTCAATGGCAAAAGTATCATGGGTGTAATGTTATTGGCGGCAAGCAAGGGGTGTGATATTGAATTGCTTGTTAATGGGGATGATGAAACATCCGCCATGTCTAATTTAAGTGACTTAATCAAAAGCGGTTTCGGAGAAGAAGAGTGAGTTTAACCCTACATGGTATCGGGGTATCTAAGGGCATTGCTATCGGTAAAGTTCATATCATCAAACATGAACCCGTAGAAATCACTGAATATTGCTTACCCAATTACGCTCTTGAGGAAGAAATCGCTCGTTTTGAAAATGCGATAGCGATGGCTCGCCAACAATTGCAACACATCCGTGATAAAGTGCCAAAAGATGCCACCGTCGATATTGCCGTTTTTATTGATGCCCATTTGTTAATGCTTGAGGATTCCCTTTTAACAAGAGTACCAATAGACTTAATCAATGAGCATCAATGCAATGCAGAATGGGCATTGAAAATGCAGTGCGATAGCATTGTGCAGATTTTCGATAAAATGGATGACCCGTATTTAAGTTCACGCAAAAATGATATTGAGCAAGTCGTGGTTCGAATACAACGTATTTTGCGTGGTTCCCCTGATACATCGAAATCTTTTGAAACATCAAGTTTGGTTAACACAATTATATTAGCAGATGATTTAAGTCCAGCCGATACTGCACAGATGCAACAGAATGGAGTTCTCGCTTTTGCAACAGAATACGGGGGAACGACATCGCATACCGCAATTTTAGCACGTAGTTTAGGGATTCCAGCTGTTGTCGGGCTGCATCGCGCTAGTCCTTATATCAAATCTAATGATACCGTCATTGTTGATGGTTTACAAGGCGTGATACTTGTTAATCCTGATGCTCGGAGTTTACGTTACTACCGAATGCGTCAGTATGAGGCAAAACGTTACCGGGCCGCCTTAACAAAAATAAAGAATTCTCCCACCATAACTCGTGATGGAATGCCGATTACCTTACAAGTCAATATTGAATTTCCTGAAGATATGGAAACGGTTGAACGGGTTGGTGGTAAAGAAATCGGTTTATATCGAACAGAATTCTTGTTTATGAATCGCCATTCCCCCCCTGATGAAGAAGAACATTTTGAAGTTTATAGCCGGGTCATTCGAGCTTTAAAAGGCGATTCTGTCACAATACGCACTGTCGATCTTGGGGCTGATAAACAAGTGGTTGATAGCCACTACCATAAATCATCAGTCACTAACCCAGCACTTGGCTTGCGTGCTATTCGTCTCTGCTTAAAACAGCCCCAATTATTCAAACCACAATTGCGAGCCATTTTGCGTGCTTCTGCGCTAGGTCAAGTGCGTATGATGATTCCTATGGTATGTGGGCTTCATGAAATAATACAAGTTCGTCATATTCTTGATGAAGTTAGAACGGAATTACTTCATCAATCAATCAAATTTGATCCCCAAATGCCTTATGGTGTGATGGTGGAAGTGCCTGCTATTGCCCTGTGTACTGATTTAATCGCATCCCATGTCGATTTTTTATCTTTAGGTACCAACGACTTAATTCAATATGTCCTTGCCATTGATCGGGGAGATGCGGCAGTCAACTATCTTTATGAACCTCTGCATCCTGCCGTATTACGTTTGATTAAAGTGAGTATTGATGCGGCAAAAAAAGCGGACAAACCCATTAGTATGTGTGGTGAAATGGCAAGTGATACCCGTTATATTCGACTACTGATGGGGTTAGGATTGCGCTCGTTCAGTGTGAATCCTGAAGCCTTTTTGGAAGTTAAACAAATTATTAATAATAGTTCTATAGAAGGCTTGGCCCAATTGAGTAACAAAATTCTTAATACGGCTTATCAAGCAGAAAGTTCCAAGATTTTGGAAACGATTAATGCTTGAGTTCAGCTATATTCAATACGGTTCGAGGTTAACGTTTTTTTTCAGCCTCGAACCTGGAAATTGGCTGACATAATAAAATCATTAAAAAAACAGTAACTTATAAAATATAAAATTGACACTCGTTGTCAAAATATAAAATGATGGGTTGGATATTTTACCTGCCCTATTGACATAAGGTTTAATTATGGAAACATTCATCAGAAACACTAGACTTGTAACTATAGGTCATTCAAAAGGTATAAGATTACCTCAATTCATATTACAAAAATATGGTTTTACCAATTGGTTATTATTGGAAGAAACTGAGCGTGGTATTTTATTGCGAAACATGGATGACAATAAACTTTCTTATGAAGAAACTTATAAAGCAATAGCAGAGGAACAAGAAGATTGGAGCGATTTTGACCAAACATTACTAGATGGACTAGAATAAAAATGAGTTCAATACCCCTTAGATATGAAATTTATTTGGCTAATTTGAATCCGACGATTGGTGGTGAAATTAAGAAAACTCGCCCAGTTGTGGTAGTTAGTCAGAATGAGATGAACCGTTATTTAGAAACAATTGTTATTTGTCCTTTAACTACAACTATTCATCCTACATGGCGTTCTCGCCTAGAAGTGAATTGCGATGGTATTAAGGCTGAAATTGTTGTTGACCAAATACGGGCTATCAGTAAACAACGGTTAATCAGAAAAATTGATCAACTTTCTGAGACTCAAGCTGCTCAACTGAGAAGCATTATCACGGTAATGTATGGAGAATATAATTAAATGATAAAGTTAATGCAATGAAGGATAAAAAGTATCTAATCTTTATCGTCATTCTATGAACAAGAGAATAATTAAAATGGGTGAAATACAACGCTTCACGACTAAAGATAATAATTTTTGGTCAAAGCTAAATAATCTGCTGCTATGGCAGACGATATCAGATGAGACTATCACGCAAACGGTACGCGATATTTTGCAAAATGTGCGTCGCAATGGTGATACCGCCCTACTTGACTACACTTGTCAATTTGATCGCCGAAACGTACAAAACCCAGAAGAACTTATTATCCCCAAAAAACGTTTGGATAACGCTTTGAGAAATTTGGATAACACTCAACGCAAAGCCTTGGAACACGCCGCTGAACGTATTTTAAATTATCACCAACACCAAAACCAAAAGTCTTGGCAATACACCGAAGACGATGGCACAATGTTGGGGCAACAAATCACGCCGTTGGATAAAGTGGGTTTATATGTACCCGGTGGAAAAGCGGCTTATCCCTCCTCGGTACTCATGGCAGCGTTACCAGCTAAAGTCGCCGGGGTGAACGAAATCATTATGGTTGTGCCAGCCCCTGATAATGTTCTTAATGATATGCTGTTAGCCGCTGCGGCTATTGTCAATGTAGATAAAGTATTTAGTATTGGTGGAGCGCAAGCAATTGCGGCATTAGCTTATGGGACAGATACGGTGCCTAAAGTGGATAAAATTGTCGGACCGGGTAATATTTACGTTGCGACCGCTAAAAGCATGGTATTTGGTACCGTTGGCATAGATATGATTGCAGGACCTTCAGAAATTGTGGTCATTTGTGATGGACATACTGATCCGGATTGGATTGCGATGGATTTATTTTCGCAAGCTGAACATGATGAAGATGCTTGTGCTATTTTAATCAGTGCCGATGCCTCTTTTTTGGATACGGTACAAGAACGCATGAACCATTTAATTGAAACAATGCCACGCGCCGATATTATTCGCACTGCTTTAGAACGTCGTGGCGCATTTATACAAGTCAAGGATTTGGATGAAGCCATTAAAGTGGCTAATTTTATCGCACCGGAACATTTAGAATTATCCATTGAAGAACCTCAAGCAACCCTTTCAAAAATTCGTCATGCTGGAGCCATTTTCATGGGACGTTACACTGCCGAAGCGTTAGGCGATTATTGTGCAGGTCCCAATCACGTTTTACCGACATCGCGCACTGCTCGATTTTCATCGCCGCTCGGTGTCTATGATTTTCAAAAACGCAGTTCGCTCATAATGTGTTCTCAAACGGGAGCGCAAACGTTGGGGAAAACGGCTTCGATTATCGCTCATGGCGAAGGGTTGACGGCACATGCGCGTTCCGCAGAATATCGGATAAAATAGATTTATACTCACAACAGACCTGTCAGGTCTAAAACAGCATCACGAACAAAATATGAATCATATTCACAAAAATTGGATACGTCCAGAAATTCAAAAATTAACGGCCTATCACGTTCCTGATCCCGGAGATGCGATTAAACTTGATGCGATGGAAAATCCCTATCAGTGGGATGCAGAACTGATTCAAAAATGGCTACAAACCCTGCAAACAGCAGCCATCAACCGTTATCCCGATCCAACAGCGCATGAAGTCAAACAGCAATTACGACAACGAATGCAAATTCCTGATAAAATGGATGTGCTCCTTGGCAACGGTTCGGATGAATTAATCCAAATGTTAATTTTAAGTTTAAATGGGAATGGACGGGTATTATTGGCACCAGAGCCGAGCTTTGTCATGTATCGTCTCATCGCACAAATCGTTGGTATGCAATATATCGGTGTACCTTTGGAAGCCAATGATTTTAAACTGAATATGTTTGCCATGTTAGAAGCCATTGAAACTCATCAACCGGCTTTAATTTTTTTAGCTTACCCTAATAACCCTACTGGTAATGCATTTCCCACATCAGACATAGAAACAATCATAGAAAACAGTACGGGTATTGTTGTCATTGACGAAGCCTACGCGCCCTTTGCCGATAACACGTTTATGTCACGCTTGGAAGAATATCCTAATTTATTAGTGATGCGTACTGTCTCCAAGTTAGGGCTTGCGGGCTTACGATTGGGATTATTGGCGGGTTCTTATGAATGGTTAGAACAGATTGATAAAACCCGTTTACCTTATAATATCAATGTGTTATCCCAACTCAGTGCGGTTTTTGCGTTGCAACACTATGCAGTGCTAGAAAAACAAACGCAGCAAATTAAGGCAGATAGAGCAGATTTATTCAAACACCTCAACGCTATTGACGGTGTACAGGTTTGGACAAGCCAAACTAATTTTATTCTATTTCGTGTGGCAAACGCGCAAGCCGTGTTTGAGCATTTGAAAAAACAAGGGATTTTGATAAAATGCTTACAGGGTAGCCATCCCCTATTAGATAACTGCTTACGGGTGACAGTAGGCACACCTGATGAAAATAAGGCTTTTTTACAAGCATTCACCCATTTTTTTCGGAAATAATGTACTGGCAGGTACTGTTTGGAGTCCAACGCGTCAATGTCATTAAGTGAATCCTTGGAGTCCATTCGAGGTTTTAGTTTTTTTGAAAAAAAAACTAAAACCTCGAATCCTTTAGATTTGGATTCCAATAAATCTTAACTTAATGGCAGTGAGTCCAACGCTTTAGGAGAAATTTAATGAAAAAACGATTAATCACTACACTATGCCTTATTATTTTAAGTGGATGTTCTCAAGAGTCTAACGAAAACACTTGGCAAAGGAATATAAAAATGAAGAATGAAAACCAACAAACGGCTATTTTTGCTGGCGGTTGTTTCTGGTGTATAGAAGCGGGATTTGAAAAACTCAAAGGAGTACATGAAGTCATTTCAGGTTATATTGGGGGACAGATTAAAAATCCCACTTATGAACAAGTCTCATCTGGCAATACAGGGCATGTGGAAGCCATTGAAGTCCATTATGATTCCGCTATTATTTCATATCAGACCTTGGTTGAATTTTTTTGGCGGCAAATTAATCCCACCGATAATGGAGGGCAATTTGTGGATCGGGGCGAACAATACCGCCCTATTATTTTCTATCACGACGCAAAGCAGAAAGAGATTGCAGAAAAATCACGCGCAGCCTTAGAAGTATCAGGGCGTTTTAACAAACCAATTACGACAGAAATCCTGCCATCAGAACCGTTTTATCTTGCAGAAGATGACCATCAGGATTACTACAAAAATAATCCAATTCGCTACAAACTTTACCACTCTCAATCCGGGAGAAATCAATTTCTGGAAAAAACATGGGGAAATCAGTCAGAGAAACACTTAACTGAAACTTCCACGCCAGAACCCAAGCAGTATCAAAAGCCAACAGATGAGATTTTGCGCAGTCAACTCACCGCCCTGCAATATGACGTGACGCAAAACGATGCGACGGAGCGTGCTTTTCAAAATGAATACTGGGATAACAAACAAGAGGGCATTTATGTCGATATTGTAAGCGGGGAACCCTTATTCTCTTCACAAGACAAATTTGATTCCGGCACAGGATGGCCGAGTTTTGTTCAACCCATCAATAAGGATCACATTATAGAACGTCAGGACTTTAAAGTCTTCATGTCACGCATTGAAGTGCGTAGCAAATATGGTGATTCTCATTTAGGGCATGTTTTTTCAGATGGTCCAACAGGTTTGCGCTACTGTATCAATTCTGCGGCGTTGCGCTTTATCCCAAAAGAGAAATTGGTTGAAGAAGGTTATGGAGAACTGCTTTCAAAGCTAACGTTTTTTGAAGAAAAACGTTAGCCTCGAATGCTTTCGCTTTAGTCATGTAGATAGGTTAGATTTTTTTCTTGTTCCCACGCGCCAGCGTCAATGCCATTAAGTAAGTTAAGGGCAGACACACAGGTATTTCCCTACAAACTCCACATATTTAGGGGCTGTAGGGGCGAACCTGCGTGTTCGCCCTGGCTTGCTTAACTTAATGGCTTTTTTTCTCGTTCCCACGCGCCGGCGTGGGAACGCATTCTCGACGCGCCAGCGTCGAAGTGAAACGGCACCATACTGTTACGTTGGAAAATGGTGGGTTTCCACTTCGTTCCTACCCACCCTACATTACTTCCAAATCTAAAAGATTCGAGGTTTTAGTTTTTCTTCAAAAAACTAAAACCTCGTCTCCGACACTTTCACCTTGAATACATCCGTTTGATTCCCTAATCCATTCG
>JAOZSV010000040.1 GCA_029939505.1 Thiotrichaceae bacterium
AATAGCCACCGATGAAATCGGTGGAATTTAGAAGCACCCTGCGTCACATCAGTTAATAAGAATATTCTTGTAGGGGCAATCCTTTATGGTTGCCCTGAGTACCAAAGCTGAAGCGTTGTACTCCAGAAGCCGTTATTGGAGTACAACGCTTTAGCTTTGGACATAAACTTATACCTGTCGCGCCGCCTGTGGATGCTTACGCTCTACAGGAGTCAATATTTTATTAAGCGCGTTGATATAAGCCTTGGCGGAGGCAATAACAATATCTGTATCCGCCCCTTGCCCATTAACGATTCGCTCTTCGTTTTCCAAGCGGACCACGACTTCACCTTGAGCATCAGTACCATCAGTCACGTTATTGACAGAATAGACTAATAAATTCGCCTCGCTATTGACTAACGCTTCGATCCCCCTAAATATGGCATCTACGGGACCACTTCCTTTTGCGGCAATTGAGTTTTCTACACCATCTATACTTAAAGTCACAAAGGCATGAGGCGTTTCTCCCGTTTCAGAACAAACTTTAAGCGCGACGACTTTAATTCGCTCATGTTCAGTTGTTGAAGCATCGCTCACAAGTGCCTGCAAATCACCATCATAGATTTCATGCTTTTTATCCGCTAAGTCTTTGAAACGGGCAAATGCAGCATTGAGAACCTCTTCGGATTTAAGCTCAATATTCAACGCTTTTAAACGCTCGCGAAAAGCATTACGCCCAGAATGTTTGCCTAACACCATACGATTAGCGAACCAGCCAACATCTTCCGCTCTCATAATTTCGTAGGTTTCGCGATGTTTAAGTACCCCATCTTGATGAATACCCGATTCATGGGCAAAGGCATTAGCACCCACAATGGCTTTATTAGGTTGCACAGGAAAGCCAGTAATATTAGAAACCAAACGTGAACAATTCACAATTTGGGTGGTATCTAAATCGGTGTGACACGGAAAAACATCCTGTCGGGTACACACTGCCATAACGACTTCTTCTAAGGCAGCATTACCAGCCCTTTCACCTAAGCCATTGATAGTACATTCCACTTGACGCGCCCCGTTCATTACTGCGGATAAGGAGTTTGCCACTGCTAAACCTAAATCATTATGGCAATGAACGGAAAAAACAGCTTTATCTGAATTAGGTATTCGCTCACGCAATTCCGCCATTAATTTGCCAAAACGATCAGGCAAAGTATAACCAACTGTATCAGGAATATTAATTGTTCTCGCCCCAGCATCAATTACCGCTTCAATAATACGGCATAAAAAATCGGTTTCTGAACGCCCCGCATCTTCAGGTGAAAATTCGATATTATCCGTATATCGACTAGCGCGTTCAACTGCTCTGACGGCTTGCTCTAACACCTCATCTGGCGACTTATGTAATTTCATCTTCATGTGGATAGGCGATGTAGCAATAAAGGTATGAATCCGTGCAGAGTTCGCCCCTTTTATGGCTTCCCCAGCGCGATCAATATCTTTATCCAAAGCACGCGCCAAAGCACAAACGGTACTCTCTTTAATCATATTCGCTACCGCCTGCACCGCTTCAAAATCACCAACGCTGGCAATCGGAAAGCCCGCCTCAATTACGTCAACGCGCATTTTTTCCAATGCCTTGGCGATACGAATTTTTTCATCCTTTGTCATGGATGCCCCTGGACTTTGCTCCCCATCGCGTAAAGTCGTATCAAAAATAATGAGTTTTTCAGTGTTCATACGAAAAATCCTTTGGAAATTGGATGCTCAAAAAGTCGTGATTTCTCTGAAAAAGGTTTATACCACAACTTGTTTAGCAAAAATTTTTAGCCTCGTGAATTTGGAATTAATATTATTTTCCGTTCACAATTCAGAATTAATGGCGTAATTAACCCTCGCCAGGGTACGCGGTGATGTATGTTATTGCCCTAAAAAGGGCAGTCGAAGCTGGATATTAAGGCGGGGAAAAACAGACATGCGCCACATCACCTGCCCGTTATGGACATAAGGAAAATATAAGGCAAAGTGAGTGAAAAACATTTTTAGAATTATTGAAGAATTATTGAAACGACTCAGGGCAACCATAAAGGATTGCCCCTACATAAGTTGCCCTGATTATGTTGTAGGGGCAATCCCTTGTGGTTGCCCTGAATCGTTACGAATTATTGAAGAATGATTGACTATAATAGACATTATTCAAAAAAATGTCAATCCCTGTGTTTCAACTACAGTAGCTCGTAAGCCGTATATGAACAGTGTCTGCCCTTAACTTAATGGCATTGAGTCGTAGGGTGGGCAAAGTCTTTATCGTGCAACGACATTATAAACTGATGTTACGCAAAGCGATTCTATTCGAGCTTAGAAATCCGATTTTTGAAAAAAAATCGGATTTCTTTCTTCGCCAAAAATCCGTTTATTTCGCTAATCTTTTGTACTCAGATTAATGGTGAACCTATCCCGCCCTATTCAAAAAATGTTGAACATAATTTTTGTTTTTGACAATCGGTTTAAGAAATCCGATTTTTTCAAAAAATCGGATTTCTAAGCTCAAAAAAGAATAGTGGGATAGGTTCGTGGGTTTCTTGGTTTCTACTCCACCTTAAAACCACTCACGCCCACCATCCATTGTTCTGGATTCGTCAACAAATCAACGCCAACGGGGATTCGTAAGAGATAAAGCTTATATTCCCCTTTTGGAATACCCGCAACTGGCACTTCTATTGCCACTTCGCCTTGAAAGACGGGAATATTTGCCGCATCCAAAGGGACAAACCCATTCAAACCCGTTAGCAATAAGAGTGTGCCATCGGGTAAACCCATGCCCACATATTGTACTTGCCCGGCGGGTAATAATGGCACTGTCACGCGCAAAATGTCGTCTTCGTGATACACCGATTGGCTCGGCGTGAGGGCAGCGTTGTCTGCCAGGGTTTCTTCATAAGTCACTGTTCCCGTAAAGATTTCTGACCAATCGCCTTCCATGCTTTGGGCTTGGTAGAGGATTTTCCAGTCGTGGGCTGTGTGAAAATTATCGTAGTCAATTTCATAACGTTGTAAGTCGTAATTGGGTAGCAAGGTGAGTTCGCGCCGCGTAAAGTGGGTGCTTTCGCCCTGATATTGAATGACTTCATCAAGTTCATTGACTAATATTGCCCGCACTTTTTTTATGCCATTAAAGTCAGGAATGGCTTTCACCCACAATGTTGCGGTGGTTTGACCGTTTGCGAGTTGAATTGTGGGGTGCATATCAGTGATTTCAGGGGGCAGTGAGCCATGTATTTTCTTGCCGCCAATGTAAGTGCGACGGGAAAAACGTCCATCATCGCTGGCAGAAAATCCATCTTGGGTGTCATCCAAGAGGGGATTTTGTTTGCCAAAGGTTTTTGGATCATCAATGATTTTGCTTTTCGCATAGTCAAAGGCATCACCAACACTTTGTCCCGATTTTAACTCCCGAATAAAGGTGTAGGAAAAACCGCCTATTTTGTCAGGGCTCCAAGCCTCATTTTCAGTATCCGCGCTGGTTATCAGAATACGATTTGGCACACCTGATAACTCATCCAAAAACGATCCTGAATAACAGGTATCCAAAATGATGATTTGTTCGACATCAGTCGGGATTTGGTCAAGTAAGGTTTTGATTTCTTGAGCGGAGGTTTCGGCAGTTTGGCTAATACGCACATAGTCGGTACGGGCATGACCATGTAAATAGAGTATAAATTGCTGACCCGCTTTTAAATCTTGGCTGGCTTGGGCAAAAGCGTCGTGTAATTCTATTTTGGGATCACGCATCGGAAAATCTTGACGAGCAACATCCACATAGCCATTGAAAGGAACAACAGGTGGATAAGGGTTCATATAGATAATATCGCCATCCGAAAAACCCACGCGATGGAGAAAACGATACATGTCTGTCGTCGCATCATTGCTGTATGGAAATAGCGTATTGCTATCTTGTTCGCCACTTGCCGCGATAATGATGGCTTTGCCTAAACCACTGGGTTCGAGCTTGACTTCATATCGGTTTTTAAACTTCGCCAGTTCTTCTGCGACGTTTAAAGGGACAAACCCTTCCCCTTTTTCTGAGTTAGCGAGGCGAATGGCTTCGTCTTCATTTAAGGTGACGAGGATTTTTTTCACCACATCCGGGCGTTTTAAGACAGCATATAAGGCATTTGCGGGATAAAAACTCGCCGCATTGTCTTTACCATTATTGACATGCCAGCCAACGATATTATCGGTATTGTCAGCCGAACTCATGTAATAACCAGAAGGGGTCCAAGCAATCCAGCGTTTTCCGTCTTTATGGGGAAAGAAAGCGAGTAATTCTTCGCCATTGTCAAGGTTATACCAACGAATCGTACCATCGCCAAAAGCAGCCACCGCCTTTTTGCCATCACCAGAGATATTGACACCCCAAGCCACTGATGGAACGTCTGCTCTCCAAATCTGTTTTCCATTTGTATCAAATAGATACAAATTCCAGCTAGTACCCAATAGAAACTTCGACTTATCGGGCGCGATAGCCAAAGAACGAGACGTTTCATATTGTTTTAAGGACAACGCTTTGCCATTGAGTTTTGGCTCATAAGTAGATTTCCAACCTGTGATATCTAAGCTGGTGGTATCGGGTGCGGTTAAATTGCTATCCTGCTGGGGATTAAAAATGAGGCGCTGTTCAGATAATGAAAAACGGGCAGTGCGTTTTACCCATATTTCAAAACCAAAGTGAATGGTATTGCCATCGTGAGAAATAAGAAAACCATCCAGATTATTACCACGATAATCCGCAATACTCGCTTCCTGCTCTACGATTTTATTACCCGCGTTATCCAAGACGGCAAAAGCAGGAGCAGCAGCACCATAAACGATGCGACCATTTTTCAGAGGACGGATATCTATAATCGTAGTTTCGGACGCTTGCCATACTGTATAATTCCCCCCTGCTTGTGGCCAATGTAGGACAGAATGACCTGAACGACTCCAAGACACTCCTCCTGCATACAAGCTATACACTCCTCCTGCATACAAGCTATTCCCATCCTGTGACCAAGCTACACTATTTAAACTACCATTATTAATACCCGTCGTATCCGGCGCGTATAAAAACGCTAAATCATGCCCATCTAACACATTGACGTTGGTGGAATCTTGAAAACCAACCGCGATTTTATCACCCGCCGGAGAAAAGACGGCAGCATACGGTCGTGATCCGCCCGGTGCATCACTTTTTGCAACTAATGAAAAACTGTCTGAGGCGGAGGAGTAAAGGCGTAAATAACCATCCAAAGAACTTGTTACCAACCTATTTTGCGGGTCAAAATCACACCACATACTGTTATCAGCATAATCCGTATCGCTAAAAATTTGTTGCCAAGTCTGGGTATTCCAAACGCGCACACCTTGCCCTACAACCAAACTCGCACCTAAATACTGTCCATCCGGCGAAAAACAAAGATGAGCAATGCCCTTTTCCAAACCAGATAAACGTTTCACCAATTTGCCGCTGGCACGGTTGAAGAGGTAAATAGAATGTTTGTTGTCCCATTCATAACCAGTCCAACCAGCACCCGCCACCCATTCACCATCGGGCGAAATAGCCCCACTATAGAGCTTGCCTTCATCGCCAGTACCGATAGGCACACGATAGGTTTTTAATAAATCGCCCGTGTGCAAATCCCATAAGCGCAGGGTTTTGTCCTGGGATGCCGTCAGTAAAAACCGTTCAGCGGCATCAACACCTATCCGCCATATCTGTGCGGTGTGCATCCCCGTTTCTATGCGGAGTATGGGTTCGGTGGTTGGCTCGTTGGCGTGGGCTGTTGTGATACTCAGAAAAGAGGTGAGTGCTAAAATCTTGAGGTTTTTTTGTTTGAACATGGTTTATGTTTCCTATTGTTGTTTTTAAGAGAATAACTACAAGGATTGTATATAAGATTCGAGGCTAAAGTTTTTCTTCAAAAAACTTTAACCTCGAATGGATTAAAAACGGTAAATCAATCCTGTTCAAAGGATAATATAAGGGCCAATATTTTTATATCAACCCCTTGAAATTCTTTTGACCAAGTTGGGCGTCAGTTGAGTACAGCGAATTGGCGAAATAAACGAATTGAGAAAATTAATCAATTGGTGTTCGAGGGGACAGTTTCAAAAAACTTTTGCCTCGAACTGAAAATGAGCGGATTTCGTCTTTGAAAGTCGTATTCGTTTATTTCGCCAATTCGTTGTACTTGACGGATTAGAGGCCGACTACAAACTACAAACTACAAGGATTGTATATAAGAAAGGATTGGATCGAGGTTATGCTCGTTTTTAATCCCTTCTTATATATAATCCTTGTAGTTAGCGTTTTTAATCCAATTGAGAAATGGTGCCGCTTCGCTCCTACCCACCCTACGCTTAAAAAAAAAGTTAAATCTGCCATTAATGCTTAGGCAGTGCTTTTAAAACTTGTTGACACAGTTTATCTGAAATCCAAATATCTTGTCGCTCCGCAATTTCTTGGAATAAGAAATTAATTTGATTAAAAAGAAGTAATTTTTGTTGATAGGCTTCAACTAATACACCCAAAGTACCACGCACACGTAAATTCAAACGTCGTGCTTCTGTACGAGCCACTTCATCATCCAAGAGGACAAGTGGCTCAGAATCAGATAAAGTTTGAGCCAAAGCAAGCAATTCTTTTTCACCCTGGTCAAGAATAACTGATGGTGTATAAGCTGCTAAAACAGATTCCGAAATATCAAGAATTGGCCAATTTTGATATTGCCAAAACATCTTGATAGTCAGGGCATCGTTAGCACCGTAAGCCAGTCCTTGTGTAACGGTTTCTGTATAAACAGCACGGGGAATTTGCACTTGTTTATAGAGTTCACTCAACAAGTCCAAACGATTCAGTTTTCCTAAAGCCATCAATGGACCAGCATTACTTAAAACAGTTGGCATCACAAATCTCCCAATTCTTCTGCCACCGTTTTGGCACTAAAAGGCGGTTCCATCCCTCTCGTATAAGCATGTCGAGCTAACACACCCTGGGATAAATTAGCTTGTCTTGCAACAGCACCAAATGAAATCCCACCACGACTATATTGCTCCAAAGCCCGTTCAATTTTGAAATCATGCAAGCCGCGTTCTAAAATATTAACCAAAAAAGCTTGACTTGCTCTACTCAATTCTTGAGCCAATGAAGTGGGAATGTTTAAAGTAAGGGTTTCTGTTGACATCTATTATCTCTTATTGTGCATTGACGGTTTTCCCAATTATGAAGTTTTTTTACCGTGGGCTGTTGTGACACTCAGAAAAGAGGTGAGTGCTAAAATATTGAGGGTTTTTTGTTTGAACATCGTTTATGTTTCCTATTGTTGTTTTTAAGATAATAACTTAGCTAAGTAGGGTGGGCAAGGTCTTTTTCGTGCAACGGCATTTGAACTCGTAAGCCGTATATGTTTGATTGATAAATTGTCTTATGTCGGGTGCATAAGCGATAGCGTCATGCACCATTCATATTTTGACCACGATTTGATGATTTTTGGTGTATGACGCTTCACTTATACACCCTACGCGAGCTGAATGATGTCGAAGGAATGGCTTGGCCTGTTGAGGCTTGTTCTCGTTAGACAAAAGACTTCCGATGTCTCCAAAACATTGGAAGTCTAACAAAGCGAGCGGTGAATGGGCTGTGGGGAGAGCCATGTCTTCCAGCTAAAAATCCTTCCAATCCTCATTATGGTGATGTGTTATCTTTGTTTTATTAATCTCTGGATTCGTTACATTTTTATTTTTTGCAACGTGCAAAGAGATTTCGGCTTCACCAACATTAAAAAAGGCCACTAGCTCTTTAAGGCTCTGAGCCTGTTCCTTCATCGCACTGCTGGCGGAAGCAATTTCTTCCACCGCCGCCGCATTTTGTTGGGTTATTTCATCCATTTGTTCCATCGCTTTATTAACCTGCAAAATCCCAGAAGATTGTTCTTCATTAGCAGCAGCAATGTGACCAATAAGATCGCTAACTTTGGTGACTGCGGCCACGATTTTTTCCAAATTTTCGCCAGATTGATTAGCTAATTCTGTTCCTTCTTCAACTTTCACAACGCTGTCTTGAATTAATCCTTTGATTTCCTTAGCCGCCGTCGCACTACGTTGAGCAAGGGAACGTACTTCGGAAGCAACAACGGCAAAACCGCGTCCGTGTTCACCAGCACGAGCCGCTTCAACCGCAGCATTAAGGGCTAATAAGTTTGTTTGAAAGGCAATTTCATCTATTACAGCAATAATGTCAGTAATTTTTTTACTGCTCTTGCTGATTTCGTTCATGGCACCAATGGTTGCACTAACCACCTCACCCCCTTTTTCAGCTTGTTCTTTCGCGTTATTAGCTAATCCAGAAGCGGTTTTAGCATTATTTGCATTCTGTTGGACAATACCGGTCATTTGTTCCATGCTGGCAGCCGTTTCTTCTAACGAGGCTGCTTGCTCTTCGGTACGTTGACTGAGACTGAGATTACCTTGCGAAATTTCACCCGCCGCATTACTGACATTCTCAGATTGTTGTAGAATAACGCTCATAATCTCAGTCAAACGCATGACGGTGGCATTGGCATCATCTCTTAATTGTTTAAATACCCCAGCATAATTTTCCTTCTCTATGGTTTTGGTTAAATCACCAACCGCAATGGCGGAAAAGACGCGCATCGTATCTTTAATTATTGCTTGATTTAGAACCACAATTTGATTAATACTTTCGCTGATAGTTCTAAAGAAGCCTTTTTTGTTTTCAAGACAAATTCGCTCTTCAAAATTGCCTTGAGAAATAGCCTGCATGATGTTATTGATTTCTCGCTCTAAATGCTCTCTTAACTGAGTTTGCATCTCAGCAAAGGCTTGTAACAGTTGGCCCATTTCGTCTTGACCCGTAATAATAATCTCATTATTGAGATTACCAGAGGCGATGGCGTTAGAAATTTTCACCAAATGGTCTAAAGGATGCTTGATACTTCGAGTCAGTAATATGGCAATAGTAATGATAATGCCTAAACCAAACAGAACTGTTATACCAAACCACCATTTAAGGGTTGTGATAGCCGCAAACGCTTCCGCTTTCTCAATTTCAACTAGCAATGCCCAAGTTGTGTTGCCTACCTGCAAAGGAGTATAGGCTGAAAGTACCGGTTTATTGAGGTAATCTTTAACGATTTTTGCTCCCGTTTCACCAGCTAATGCAGCGCGACTGCTTTCGGTATCTACTGCACCGATGTTGGGATTAGCAAAAGAAGCCTTTATTGAATGATTAATTGGATCAAGGAAAGAATTAGAGCGCATGAGCTTATCACTACCAACCAGATAAGCTTCACCCGTTTTACCCATCCCAGCGCGTTGCTGCATAATGTTGTTCATTTTTGCGTCACTAAACTGTAAAGCGACTATCATTTCAACCTGATCATCAATAATGAGTGGTATAGCAATAAAAGCGGCTGGTTCATTATTACTTGGCGCATAAGGTGCATAATCACTTATTTTGTAGGTTTTCGTTTTCAAGACTTCTTGCACCAATTCACCTAAACCGGAATTAGCATATTTGCCATTGATGATATTTGTATTGTAATCAGATTCATGTTTAACCGTATAGAATATTCGTCCTTGCGGGTGAATCAAGAAAATGTCATAGTAATCATATTGTGCAATATACTTGGTAAAGAAAGTTTTTTCGTCGCCGCTCAACATGAGATCAAGAGATTCTTCCAAACTAATGGTCACCATAATCGCCCAGTTAATATCCTGAATGTCTAGTGGCGCGTAACTGCTTATTTCTACTTCACCGAAACTGCCTGTCTTGATTTCACAGCCCGTTTGCCCAGCGAACGCTTTGTCGATATCATTGCTACGCTTTTCAACGCCGATAACATTCTTACCTTTGCCTTTGATAATCCTATCACTGCAATAAGCGGTTTTACCATTCGTTTTGCCTACCAAATAAGCTTCACCGGTTTCACCTAAACCTTTACGCTGCTGTACAATCGCATTTATGGGAGCAGCATCTATACTTATGAGTAATACACCAACCAGTTTTCCAGCGGAAAAAACCGGCGCGGAAAAAAAGAAGGTCTGTGGATGTCCATCAAGGAATTGGCAAGGTAAAAAATCTTGTAATGTGACTCCTTTAAGCCCTTTCAGAAAAGCACTCGCTAAAGGACTCTCTTTGAGTACACCAGTGACCACGTTTTTACCGATAGCTTCTTGAGCATCTGAGTATAGAACATCACCATCTTTAGCAACCAAAAAAATATGACTGTAGCCATGTTCTTCCTTCAACTTTTTCAACCCAACCTTGAATTTTTCGGTATCCGCTTGCCAAGCATCATCCCCAGATTTTTGGTCTTTTAGGTGAAATGTTTCATCGAATTTAACTGATGCTTGCGAAACGGCAAAGCTTTGGGCGGCAAGCGTAATATCGTGCAAGCGTTCTTTAAAGTATAGTTCCAACTGGGCTTTTTTGTTGTCGCGGATGTTTTGCAACCTTTGAAAAGCGGTTTGCCTATACAATGCTATCGTGTCTAAAAGCACGTGCATATCGCTTTTACGTTCGCTAAAAAAAGTGTCAACTTGATCCTTTTTATCAGCCCGGATGCTTTCCAGTTGCTTAAAGGCTGCTTGAGAAAGTGCGTCTTCACTTTTAAGCAAAAAGAACAAACCAGCAGTCATGAAGATAATAATGATCAGCAGAAAAGTAATTGAGAGTTTAGTACCAATTTTTATATTTTTAAACATAATTTTTTCCTCGACGCGATGCGTCAAACATTCACCAAATTTTTTTCGTAAACTGAGCTTACAGCAAATATCATGCCTTCAGCTCCACAAAGCGCGTTCCTGAATGGGAACCCAAACAGAATTTTGGAACCAGAAAACGTTTTAGCTTTAGACGTTTTGGAGTCCAAATCTTCAGCTTTGGGCTTTTTTGGAGTCCAAAAATTTTTTTAGAAACCAAGTTTTTAAAAAAACTTGATTTTTTATTTGCTAATAAAATACCTGAAAATTTATGCTTAGGTACTTAGCCAAAGCTGAAACTTTGGATTCCAGAATGGATAAAAAATTTAACTATTTGATTTTAAAGTCGTTTTTAAAGTTTAAACTTTTAAACGATAGAGAAAATCAAATTGATGATCTATAAAAAATATGAGGCTATCAAGAATTTAGGGCTTCAAATTTTAAAAATTCAAATTAGGATTTAAGATTAAGATTAACGAAGTTGCAAAAAAAATGGTAACGACTCAGGTACTGTTTTCTATATTTAGTACAACGGATCAGGGGAATGACAGGAAAATACTAATGTCAGTCATTTATACCAAAGGAAACATTTTTAATAAAGAGGTAATCGCTTTTGCCCACGGTTGCAATTGTGCTGGTTCTATGGGTAAGGGAATTGCTGTGACATTTAGAAAAAAATGGCCAGAAATGTATCAAGAATATAAAAGGCGTTGCTCAAAAAAACAATTTAAACTAGGTGATGTCTTTTATTGGCAAGAAGAAGGTTACCATATTTTCAATCTTGGTACACAAAAGCATTGGCGAAGTAAGGCAGAACTTAATGCGATAAAAAAAGCGATAACAACTATGTTAACATTAGCTGAACAGCAAACTATTAGAACCATAGCATTACCAAAAATGGGAGCCGGTTTAGGTGGCCTAAATTGGCAAGTTGTAAAAGAGGCCATTCAACAAATTGCTGAACAAACACAAATTACTCTGATTGTTGTTGAAGAATATATTGAAGATGACGGATGCAAATAATCTCTACTATATGCGAGCCAGGTAGGCCGTTGCACACATAACCATTGGCTTCATTAATACTTACAATCGTGTGCAACGGCTTATTCAAATAATGAATGCCATTGCACACGGTCACTGACATGATCAGATGAGTTGTGTGTGCAATGGCCTACCTGGCTTAAAGATTATTTAGCCGGGTAGAGTGGGCAAATGTGTTTTGGTGTGCATCGGCATTCATTTCGTATCACCTGATATTTGTGAATTATTTTCGGTTTTAAGGAAATGGTGGACAACAACATTACCCACCCCACCTGGCTTATGTTCGCCCCTACACGTCAATGTCGCGCGTTGAAAAAGTCATTCCCAAAGTCGCTATGATAGCCACATCCAACCAAAAATGGAAGCGATAACTCTTTTTCAATTTCAACGGGTTAATTTGAGTGGGCAATCAGTCAACGCTAATTCAAATGGCACCGATGCGTCTTTGGGTAGGATTTTGAATGGAAAGGGTTGGGGGAGTCGGCAGGGGAAAGGGCGGTGGGAGTTGTATCCACCTGTTCGCTCTTGTCAAACTCAAAATGAGAAATTGCACTTCGTTCTACATCTACACTTGCTCATGTATACTCCAATTTTCAATACTTAATTTCTGAATTCTTTGAAAATGTTTTGTGTTATTGGTAACTAGAAAGAAATCTATTCATTGCGGTGTTGAACGAACTTTTGCTTGGCAAGACAAATTTAAGCGATTATTGATACGTTTTGAAACCATTCAAGCTCGTCATCAAGCTTTCAAGCTGATTGCTTATACATTGATAAATCTAAGGGAATTTTGTACCACATAAAAACTCGCAACCACCTCTTTTATCTAACTGAACTAAAACCTGTAACACTTGAATCAATTTTTCACGTACTGCGGCTGTTTGATGATGACGGTATAACTCTTCCAATGTATCATAGACTTTTTTTGGTTGTTCTTTAGCAAGTCAAATATCCGCTAATAGTAAATTAGCCCCAACATGATTCTGATTAGAACTTACAGCTTGGCGTAAAGAAGTAAGTGCTTCATCTAATTGACTTTTTGCATATAATTTCTGAGCCGCTTTGTAAAGATCATCAGCGACAGGATTAATCCGATCTAATTCTTCTTGAACACGAATAAGCGGTTTGTATTCGGCAATCCAACGCCGTAATAATTCTACCCAAAAACGATAGCCACTATCAGTTGATTCAATTAAATCCCATTCTTGTAAAATACGGGGTGCATTTTGTAGTTCTCGAACCCAAATTCGTACCCCGCTTTCATTTAATAACTGTTTTAATTCGATTTCAGTAATGGCTTTTGCACCCGCACCCGCTAAGGCAGAGGCAACCACTTTTTCCGCCGGCGGTAAACCATCCCATAACCACTCCAATGCGTTGCCACAGGCTTCCAAAATATGACCTTGTTCTACTGCATTGACCTCTTTTAAAGTCACTGTTGGTGGTTCGTTAGGATTTTTATCATAAACATTTTCCCATACACGCGAACAAAACTGTTGGGTAAGATATGGATGACCACTTGCCAATTGCCAAATTTTTTCTATCGTCTCATTCGTCCAGTTAAGTGTTTCATTCGTTTCAGACAAGCGTATTAATTCAATAGTATCTTCTTTTTTTAACAAAGAAATTCTTTTTGCCTGTGTTGTTCTGAATAAGGATTTAGCAATTTTAGTCATATCATCAATTTTGCGTCCAATAACGAATACAAAATTGAGACGTTGCCGATCAATATCTAATAACTGACGCAAATAAGGGAAAAAAACAATACTCGCTGGTTGTTCGTTTTCAGGATCATCAAACACATCAAATTCATCAAACAAAAGCACTAATGATTGTTCTGAAGGCAATTTGTTTAACAAATCAGTTAAGTGTTCATGGAATGTCGTTTCAGGATTAGCCGGTCAATATTAATGCCGTGTTTTTTAAAATTGACTTTCCATTTTTTTATTTGCACTAAAGCAACAGAAATAAAAACTTTTTGCAAAGAAGTAAACTGTTCATCCATCATTATTTGTGACCATGATTTCCATATATTATCCAATATATCAGCAACCTTGATATACAATTCACGCTTTAGATTGAGTTCATTTTTTTCATCATGTTCATAAGTTTCCCACAAAATTGAGGCCGCTGTTTTTAAAAGATAGGGGTGTCCACCCGCAATCTCTTTGAGAAAACAACGATCATTGTCAGTAAAATAAATATCATCTTGGTGCAGTAATTTGTCTATATCTTCACCCGATAATGCGCCTAATATAATTTCTCCCATATAATTAAAATAAGGCGAACCCCCTTGATGTCTAAATTGTTCGGTTTTTCTATCCAATTGACTGCGTGAAAGATTAGTTGCAATAATCAGAGACATAGGACTATTAGGACGACAAAAGTTTGTTCGTAGCCCTGCAAAAAATTCCTGATGAGATTGAATCTCATTCAAAAGAAAATCAAATTCGTCTATGATTAAGACAAATTGCCATTCAGCCTGTTTGATTTGATCAATAAATTTATCGAATTCATAAGGCGCAAAATGGTTTTTTTGACATGTTCGATAAGCTTTAAATAATGGAGAATCCTGATCTTGAATTTGCTCCAGTAGTGGTTTAAAAACAGAATCCCAAAATTGACTTTTATCAACTTTAAAGCCATAAACACTCGCATCCAACTCGGAAAAAATCAATTTTTCAGCTTCGCCACCAAAGAGTTCAGCCTTTCTTTCCATTAGATACTTCAGCACCGAAGTTTTACCGCTGCGCGGCGAGCCAGTAATAATAGAAGACTGCCCTGTGATAATGCGCCCCGCAATCTGACGCAATTCTTTTTTCCTGCCAATCAATTGATCGGGCGCGACGGGATTACCGTATATAAATGGATTGTTATGTGGCATATAAAATTATCAATAGACTTGTCCCTTAATAAACGTAAACCCTTGAAAAGGCTAAATATCAAAACGATATAAATCAATAACTTAGCTTATTAAGGGACAAGTCTAATAAATTAAGAAAGTTGTCTTTTATGAATTTAGCATTGAAAAATCAGGTACGTTATTCTGACACAATTACCAAAGAAACTCAATTCCTTTTTGAATTTTGAATTTTAAAATTTATAAATTAGCAATTACACTTTTCTATTAAGTTCTTACCAAGCTTTTAGATCGCATTATTTGTAAAAAAATCGGTAACTACTCAGCCAGGTAGGGTGGGCAACGTCTTTTTGGTGCAACGGCAATAACTGACAGGCAAAAGGGTAAAATCTCAAAACACCCTTCGAGGTTTTCGTTTTCAAAAAAACTCAAACCTCGAACCCAAAATCAACTTAAAACCTAAGTCTAAATGACAAGGGGCTTATGCCCTATTTTTTAAGGGGACAAGGATGCCAATGATTTTTATGATATAATAAAAAAATAGGGATTTTATGTTAATCAAAGGATCAGAGGAATAAATGGATCAGAGTAAAATTAACCAAAAGATAACAACGAATCAAAAAAGCTAGTTCTTTGGTATTCGTTGGAAGAAAAGGAGCCAGGCTCGAATTATTTTATAGTAATGTAAATAACGTATAATTTGAAAAATGATAACACTTATTGAATCTCCAATATTTACTAAATTATGGCCAGATTATTGGTCAGAAGATGAATGTGGTGAATTTGCGGTTTGGTTAGCTGAAAACCCTTATGCTGGTGATGTTGTCCCAGGTTCAGGAGGAGTACGAAAAGTGAGGTGGGGACGAAAAGGCCAAGGAAAAAGAGGTGGAATCAGAATCGTCTACTTCATTCAGTTAGGTAATGGACTTATTTGGTTGCTAACTCTTTACGCAAAATCAAAGAAAGAAAATATTCCCGCACATATTCTCAAAACATTGAAAGAGGAACTTGTAGATGGTTATGAATGAAATAGATCTAATTGAACGTGATTTGAAACGGGATATATGGCAAGAAACTTTAGATGCGGTGCGCGATATCAAAGCGGGTCAGGTTGGTCGTGTAAAAACAGTTGAATTACCGCCAGTTGTTGAAGCTCGTCAAAATGTAGGGTTATCACAATCAAGATTTGCCGAGTTACTCGGCGTTTCAATTCGTACACTTCAAGATTAGGAACAAGATCGTTGCAAACCAAGTCGTACTGCTATATCGCTTATTCAAATCGCTAAACAACGTCCAGATGTCGTCCGTGAAGTGTTTGGGTAAATCAAAAGCAAGCCAGGTAGGGTGGGCAACGTGGTTGCCCACCACTAATAACTGATAGGCAAAAGGGTAAAACCTCAAAACACCCTTCGAGGTTTTCGTTTTCAAAAAAACTCAAACCTCGAACCCCAAATCAACTTAAAGCCCAAAATATAAATGACAAGGGGCTTATGTCCTATTTTTTTTAAGGGAATAAGGAGGTCGATGATTTTTTTTCAACGAGTGTTGACAACGAATGAGAAATTTTTAACCTGCTGAACCCATAAAATAAAAATGGTTATTTTGACAGTTTAAACGAGTTTAGAAATCCGATTTTTTCCAAAAATCGCTTGATTCGCCAAAGTCACCAATTTCAAACCGGACAGGTTTTTTTTCTCGTTTTTGACTGGTGCCTATCATTGATATAAAGTTTAGAAATCCGATTTTTGGAAAAATCGGATTTCTTGATTCGCCAAAGTCACCAATTTCAAACCTGACAGGTTTTTTTTTGCCCGTTACTCGTTCCCTTCGAGGCAAACGTTTTTTCTTTAAAAAAAACGTTTGCCTCGAACTCTGTTTGGGAACGCCTTCCTCGACGCTCTGCGTCGAACATTCCTTAAACGAGTTTAGAAATCCTTTCCAAAAATCGGATTTCTTGATTGGACTCCAAAATTCTTCCAAAATCCTTCCAAAGCTAAAGCGTTGAACTCCATATCAAAAATACGCTGAAAGTTCCTTAATCAATTCCTCCCTGGGTTTATCCCGATAAATACCGTAATTCGCTCCCCAATCTGAATTCATTCCTCGCAGAAATAAATAATAAACACCCCCAAAATGTGCTTCATAACGATAATCAGGTAAACGGGTGGATAAATAGCGGTGCAGTGCGACGACATAAATGTGATATTGCAATATATATCCTGCCCGTGCCATTTCTCCGTTCAAATGAGTGTAGTGGTAGTTCTCTTGGTGGATGCCGAGCATATTCGATTTATAATCAACCAGATAATAACGTCCTTCGTACTCAAATACCATATCAATATAGCCTTTCATAAAGCCACGTACAGGATAAAATGTGAGGCGATTCATTTCTTCTGTGAAATGTGTGAGGTTTTGATGCCCAAATTTGGCAAATACGGCTCGTAAACCTGAAGGGGTGATGTGAGACAGTGGGTAGTAAAACTCTAATTCATTCAATCGTTTATCGAAAGTCAGGGCGGAAAGTGTCAAATCTTGCTGTGGTTCGAGTGAAGTCGTTAGCACCTGTTTAACGAGTGTTGTTATTGCGTTTTGCCATTTTTCCGCATATCCAAAATTCTGTAATTGCGCTTTAATGAAATCGGGAAGTTGAGATTCAGGCGTTTTAAAATCCAGATTTTCAAATAAGGCGTGCATAAATGAACCTGCCCTCGCGCCGCGTGGAAAAGTGAATTCGAGGTTTGAGTTTTTTGAAGAAAAACTCAAACCTCGAATGTTGTTTTCATTCGTATTCGGTTTTTCTTGTAGAGAAAAACGGATGGTTTCATCATGATCAGGGCGATCAGTCATTTCAATAGTGCTGGCAGAGAGTGAGGTAAAACTGGACACTTTCCATGTCTTATCAATTTTGCCTAAAAAGGGGCGCGGTTTGAGTGGTTCGGCGGTTTCAATGGGGCGATGATAAGGAGTTTTATCTATGGGACAATGGGAAACCTGCACGTTTGTCTGATCGGCGAAATGCTGTAAATTCTGCCAGAGTGTCGTATCGTCGATATTTTCTACATCGCTTTCGCCCGGATGAAGTAAATAGGCTAGGGCAGAGGTTTTTGCATCTCTGAAAGCACCCCAGATTAAATAGCAGCGGTGTTTAGCACGGGTAACGGCGACATAAAATAAACGCAAATTTTCTGCCCTTTCTTCTTTAAGGGCGAGTTCGCGATGCTCGCCTTGTTTAAAAGAACCTAAATCTAATGTTAATTCGTTTTCCTCATTATGAAAAGTAAACTGTTCCGCTTTGTTATTATGTAAATAGCCATCCCAGACAAAAGGGCAAAAGACAATGGGATATTCCAGCCCTTTGCTTTTATGGATTGTTACAATTTTGACTCGTTTCTCATCACTTTCTAGGCGCAATTGTTCTTCTTCAGCCGTCGTTTCTTTATGGCGTTGTCTTGATAACCATTGGCATAATCCGCTAACCCCCAATTTTTGTTGAACGGCGGCTTGTTGTAACATTTCGGCAGCATGTAATACATTGGTTAAACGTCTTTCTCCGTCAGGGCGGCTTAATAGACGTAATTGGATTTGCTCTTTTAATAATAGCGTGCGATACATTTGGATAAAGCCGAACTTTCGCCAGAGAAAATGGTAATATTGAAAACGATTCAGGCGTTCTTGCCATTCTCGATCATTTTCCATGAGGTGATGTAATTCAGTGCCAGAAACGCCTAACATTTCTGTTGTCAACGCGGCTTTGATTAAAGCTTCATTATTGTAATCAGCCACCGCGACGAGTACCCGTTCGATTTCCATCATTTCATAAGAAGCCAAGAGACTTTCGCGGCTATACAAAACGCTGGGAATTTGTAATTGGGAAAGGACTTTTTGCATTTGCCGGGCTTGCGTATTTGTACGCACTAACACCGCAATGTCTCCAGCGACTAAAGGCTTGTCACCGATAACGGCTTGTTCTTGTTGCCCTAATACCAGTAAACGGGCAATTTCGTGAGCCACAGAAATGGGGATTTGCTGCCTAGCCCATTCCTTATTAATGGGTTTATCTAAGGCACATTCCGCCATTCCTCTGGAGACAAACCAGAATTGTAAAGGCGGTAAAAATTTGTTTTCTATCTTTAAACGAATGTTTTCTTCTCTTGTTTCTAAAGCGGGGGCTTGCACGGGTTGAAAAGGAATATCCTTAAAAATAAAGGGACATTCCGCTTTTTCAAACAGTTTATTGACTCCGCCAATCAAAGCGGGTTCGGAACGCCAATTCGTCGCTAAGGTATAACGGTGTTTGGCATCATGGCAGGCATTAATATAGGTGAAGATGTCTGCACCCCGAAAGCTATAAATCGCTTGTTTTGGATCACCAATTAAAAACAAGGTATGATCGCTATCACCATAGATAATCCGAAATATCTCATATTGCACCGGATCGGTGTCTTGAAATTCATCAATCAGGGCAGCGGGATATTTTTTACGAATCATAACCGCCAAATTATCGGCATTTTTGCCCTTTAAGGCTTTATGCAGATTAATCAATAAATCATCAAACGACTGGATATGATGTTGCTGTTTTTTATCGGAAAGTGCTTGTTCAGCCACTTTAAACAATTCTCTTTTCAAAGCCAATAACTTTTCTCGATAACATTCAGAAAGGGCTTGTTGACAATCCAATAATTTTTCACAACAATCAAAAAAAACATGTTCGGGAGGTTGTTTATTCTTTTTCACCGAACGCGCCAATTCGCTCGGGGTAAATTTAATCAATTTCTCCGGCAATGTGATGGACATTTTGAGGGCGTTTAGAAAATGATCGACTGTTTTGCACCATTGCGGAATCGACTTTTTTCGATATTTATTCCCATTTAAGTTTTTATCGTTAAGAAGTAATTCTTCAATCTCCGCCGATTCAGATTGCCACACGCGCTGCGTTTCTGTAAAAGCGGTATAAAACGCCAATTCTTTTGCTTCAGTCATTGGCGCGTCTTGTTTTGGGATAATCCTTAAAAAAGGTTGTCCAACATATTGTCCATGACGTAATATGCGGAGCAAACTCGCAGGATGATTAAAATGCTTTTCCAACGCATAAGTGATAAACAATTGTGATGTCTGGTAAAAATGTTGTCGCCAAAAATCTTCAACGATTTCGCGCAGTAAATGAGATTGATCGCTCACCAATTCGGCATCAAATAATATCCCGCTTTCAAAGGCATTATCTTGTAACATTTGCCGACAGAAGCTATGAATGGTAAAAATAGCGGCTTGATCAAAACCACGTAGAGCATGCTTTAAATGAAAAATCGCCTCTTTGTGATCAGAGCATTGTCGCATCAATTCGGCTAAAACATCATCATCTGGATAGCCGCCCTGTTCAAATGCGGTTAATGCTTCCCGTAAACGGCGGCGAATACGATCACGCAATTCTTCTGTCGCCGCCTCAGTAAAAGTGACGACTAAAATTTGGTCAATCGTCAAATTCTTCTCTAAAATCAAACGGATAACTAAAGTTGTCATCGTATAAGTTTTGCCCGTACCTGCGCTGGCTTCAATCAAATTAGTGCCTTGTAGGGGAGCGACGAGTGGTTCAAGTTTTTCGATAGTTTGGGGGATCATTAATTTTTTTAATGGTTAATGGTTAATGGTTAATGGTTAATGAACTGTAACGACTCCGCCCGATATTTAGTACAACGGATCAGGGGAGTGAACGGATTGATGCAAGGGGTTATTAGGTTACTCTCGTTTACTCTCGTTCCCAAACTCTGTTTGGGAATGCCTTCCACGACGCTCTGCGTCGTGTTCCGGGACGCGGAGCGTCCATGAATGGGTTCCCAAACAGAGTTTGGGAACCAGAAAAAGTTCATCATTTTTGCTCCTAAGTTAGTACAGCGGATTAGCGGATTAAACGGATATGAATCAATCCTGTTAAAAGTGAATGCCTCATGGTTTAATCTGCTAATCTGTCGTCAATATAATACACTCAATTTTCATTTGGAGCAAATTTTGTTTATAGAAATCTTGAGTACAATGGATTGACGGAATAATTTTAAAAAACGTTCCACGAGAATTGATGACGAGGATAACGTTTTTTTCAAAAAACTTTCTCCTCCTGGCTGTCATTATTCAACTAAAGTGTCATATATCGACGAATAATTGTACTTTTTACAGAATATGCGTTATCATAAATCTTTAATCTTTTGGTTCACTTTTGATGGAGATATGATGAAAAATCGCTTTATTTTTAAATCTATACTGGTTGTATGCTTATATTTACCCATTCAAGCGTGGAGTTATCCCTACAGCGAGATTTATGTTTTTGGAGATAGTCTTTCTGACACTGGGCGACTTTTTGAAGCCATTGGGGTGCCACCAACGCCTTATTTTGAAGGTCGTTCGAGTAATGGTCCACTTTGGGTAGAGCATCTTGCAAATGCTTTGGATTTAAGCTATAACCCAAAAACAAACTTTGCCTGGGCAGGTTCCACCACAGGTACGGCTAATGTTTGGAGCGAAAAAGCACCAGATGCTGAACTATCGGGGCTAGAACAGCAAGTGGATTCGTATATCGCAGAAACGGTCGTTGATCCCAATGCCTTATATGTCGTTTGGGCAGGCAGTAATGATTTCATGGGTGATATGAGCAATCCTCAAGAAACCATCACCACCGCCGTTACCAATCTGGTGACTGCGGTAGGAAAGTTACGCCAACATGGTGTTCAGCACCTATTGGTGATTAACCTGCCCGATATGGGTAAAACACCCAGAGGCTTGGCAAGCGGCAATAGCGCGGCAATGACGGGATTAACGATGGCCTTCAATCAAGCACTGGCAACAAATCTCCAACCCTTCAACGTCATACAAGCCGATATGCCAACTGGCTTAGAAATGATGATTGATCCAGAAACCCATTTTAATCCTAATACCTTTAGCCTTAGTAACTTCACAGACGCTTGCTTTGATAGAGAAGCAGAAACGATATGTGATGCGCCATCTCACTATTTCTACTGGGATGATATTCACCCCACGACTGCTGGTCATCAAGTCATCGCGTTGATAGTTTATAGTGCAGTCGCCGAACAGGTTTATATGGATTACACGCCCTCTGACGTTATGGCACAACCGATTCTTCGTCTTCCCGTTGTTGAAGTGATTAGTCAGGGTAGCAAAGAATTCGTCCTTGATGCAGAAATGGTTCGTGATTCGGATAAAACCAAGTTTGGCTTTGTTATCACGGGAACTGGCTTACAAACCACGAAATTCCAGGGCATGATCACTTTTCCCAGTGATCACGAATACCCGACGTTTGAACAATCAACTGGTGTATTACATTTGCCCGCCGTTCATCACATTCAGCAAGAAATAGTCGTTTGTGTCACTTCACCCTGCGATCCCGTCTTGAATTTTGTCGCCAAATATACGGCAGATTTAAATGTCGTGTCGGAAACGCTTATCAATCCCTTTAAAGCCCCCTCATTTGTGTTGACTAAAACGACTCATTTGGAATAAGTTGGAAAATGGTGCTACGTTCACTTATTAAGCGTAGGGTGGGTAGGAGTGAAACGGAAACCCACCATACTACATTACTTATTAAGGAAAATGGTGGGTTTCCACTTCGTTCCTACCCACCCTACGTTCACTCAAGCCGTTTCCACCGATTGTATCGTGGCGAGATTGAAACCAGAGGTGAAAAAACAACAGTCGAAATCCCATAAAAAAAGTAAGGTTATCGTCACAAAAAAAAACCGCTCTCTCACCGCGTCAAACCTTGAGTTAGAGAAAAATGTGTTGAAACTCAACACATACCTGTTGAGTTTCAACACTTTTTTTTAATAGCTTATTGATTTATAAGAAGATTTTTTTGAAAAAAGGGGAGATTTTGGGGCAAAAATGTGTTGAAACTCAACACATTTTTAGCCTATTTGTCAGTAAAATATGGACTTATTTATAAAATAATCTTATAAATCAATAAGATATTAAAAATGGCCTGAAATTTGCTAAGAGAATAGGCGACTTTCACTTGAAACATTCCCCAAGTTTCAGGCAGTGTCGGGTGACAGATTGCTCTTGGAAAGCCTGAGAAATTTGACTGACAATTTTTGTTTTAAGGGGTGCCGAAGGAACAGTTTTGGTGGTTTCGGTAGGGTAAAATTGGTAATTCTTTGATTTAATTAGGAATTAGCAATTTCATTGTTTTTTTATTGACAGATTATGAGGCATCGACAATCAAAGAAGGTGATGTTTGGCTTAATGTTAATTGACAAGCCGTTTTGATTGTTTTGACTGCAAGCAAGCGTAATTATAACTTTTAACTAAAAAGAATACTTAAAAATGCAGAAAAATCTAACCCGTGCAATTGCAATGTCATTAGGGGTATTGACTGCTGCCCCAATGGCTACTCTGAATGCGGCTTATGCCGCACCATTTGATGGTTCAACCCGTGAGGCGGGGGTTACAGTTCCATGGAGTCTTATTCCTACAGGTATTCGAGGTTTTAGTTTTTTTGAAAAAAACTAAAACCTCGAATGTTGTCCTAAATCGAACCACCGTTCAATTGCGGATGTCAAATAAACGGTTTGGCTTAATTAAGGGCATGTCCATAGATGGCAAGGAAACCTACGAGATTGCCGTCAACGAGCGTGGTCAACAGGTAGATATTGATGCGATTCTCCGTGAAGATAAGAGGGCGTATCTTAAAAAGTATGGAAAAATAAGCCCTACCTTGTACAACAAAATGGCGAAGAATCGTCCTGGTGAACGTCTCCCAGTCGTACTTTGGCTCGCTGTTGATGAAGAGAAGGTTGATAAGAGCGAATTTGACGATCAACAACTTCAAAGAGTACCTCAGTCCCTACTGAATTATCGTCAACAGAACCAAGAGGCACAGTCAAACCTACGCACTCTGCTCGGCCAGAAATTGCAAATTGAGGTTCAGGCTGAGTCTGACGTTGTGCCGGCTTTATATTTGGAACTGACTCCAAGCCAAATTCAAAAATTGAATCGCTGGGACGAAGTCGGGGGGCTCTTCTTACATGAAACCGAGGGTTTTGATGACTTAGCTGACTCAATGGCTATTTCCAATGCTGATGACGTGGTAAATACGTTAGGCTTTGACGGAACGGGTTCTAGAGTATGTGTTTGGGAAGGTGGCCCAGATGTTCTGACCAATCTAGTGATTTCAGATCACTACACCACTCCGTGGCCCGGCGATAGCTGGCATGCCCGCTTGGTGACCGGCATTATCAGGAATAGTGAAAGTGGTGGTGCGCCCAACGGTTATGCCCCCAATGCCACCGTTTATTCTGGTAATAGTTATGATCCTAATAATATTTATGATGTGGCTGCCTTGGATTGGTGTGTGAATTCTCCTCAGAGGTCTCGTATTATTAACCAGAGTTTCCATTACTGGTCAGAACAATACAATGGTGATCTATCGGCGAATGATCTTCATAAAGATTACATGGCAGTACATTATCCCTATCCAACCATCGTACAAGCGGCAGGGAATGGTCCTAGCAGTGAATTTGTGAATCACAAAGGCTTTAATAGCCTAACTGTTGGTAGTCATAATGATACTGCCACCACCATGTCTGGCTTTTCTGTTTCCCTCAACCCCAATAGTCCACACGGGGATCGGGAATTGCCAGAATTAGCTGCCAATGGGGAAGATGTGACTGCCGTTGGACGCACAGCTAATGGTACAAGCTTCTCCTCACCGGCTGTAGCGGGAACAGTGGCGCTTTTGCATGAGGCAAATACGACATTACGCTCTTGGCCAGAGGGTAATCGCGCAGTTCTGTTAGCGGGTGCTACACAGAATGTTTCTGGAAACACTTGGCAACAGGATGTTTCAGCCGGTGTTGATGCGAGAGATGGTTCTGGTGCGTTAAATGCTGAGGAGTCAGTACAAATCGCACTGAACAGAATATCCATAAACAACTCAGCGTCAACAAGAGGTTGGAATGTGGGAACCTTGGTGGATTCAAGTTTTGGTTCTGGTGAGCATCCTGAATCAACATTCTCTTATCACATTCAGGTACCGAGTACAGGTGGTAATCATGTCAAAGTGGCTTTAGCTTGGAATAGCGAAGTGACCAACAGTCCAGCAACTTCAGAGCTTGTTATTGATATGGATATTTTAGTCTATGACGGAAGCAGTATTGTCGCCAGGAGTGCATCGTGGGATAATAGTTATGAGATTGCGGAGTTTAATGGTGTGGCTGGCCGGACATATACAGTCAAGCTCAGACGATGGTCTGGTGCTGGTGAACAGACGTTCTATGGATTGGCTTGGAGTGTGCATTAATTTTCCAATCATGTTGATGAGATATAGCCTGTTCATATAATTTAAAGTCATTATACCTCTGAGGTTTCCGAAACCTCAGAGGTATTAAGACCAAAATCTTTAACTGAATTGGATTATTAGGATAAAACTATGTTGAACAAAAAAGTGATTTCGGTAATCAGTTTTGCGAGTCTTTTAGTACTGGGAACTAGCTGGGCTGAAAGTGATAAAAGTTGTCAACATGCGACTTATTCGTCAGCGGATGGTCAACTCCATATTCCTTATGTGGATGTGAAGGTACTAGGAAACGAAAATCAGGTTTATGAAGCGAATATGGAACGGCTTCCCTCTCCAGATTCCCTTCAATTTGTTGTTACTAAGGTGGGTCAAGTTGAGAGTGTTCCTGAAAAGGGTGAGAGTGAGATTCCCTTTAGCATAATCAGTGAAGTCCCGGACAGCCTAATGGAAGTGGGAGTCCAACAATTCGTCGTGATACGCGAAAAGGTACTTTTTGATTCATTTTGGTTTGATTCATTTTGGCCCGAATTTCCCGAATCTTTAGAAGAAAGAGAGTTCGCCATCCCAGATAAAACGCCGGTGATCGATTTCACCCAAGAAATGGTGATAGCTGTCTTTTTAGGGTTTTTTCCAAATGATGGTTTTAGGATTGATGTCAAACACATCATTGAGACCGATGATTCTATAATTGTTACAGTAAGGATTAGCAGATCGGATCACAATGATCCAACAGTTGGATTGACAGATGCTTACATTTACCCCCATCAAATCATTAAGCTGAAAAAATCACATAAACTCGTCTTGTTCAATACCCTTATTGAAGTGTCTCCTTCTTGGCCGCCAGTCTGGTAGCACGAGTTGGGCGGATGGAGAAACGATTATGTGTAGGAGCAATTCGGCTAGTTGAAGGTGGTATGGATTGGCTTGGAGTGTGCATTAATTTTCCAATCATGTTGATGAGATATCGCCGGTTCATATAATTTAAAGTCATTATACCTCTGAGGTTTCGGAAACCTCAGAGGTATTAAGACAAAAATCTTTAACTGAATTGGATTATTAGGATAAAACTATGTTGAACAAAAAAGTGATTTCGGTAATCAGTTTTGCGAGTCTTTTAGTACTGGGAACTAGCTGGGCTGAAAGTGATAAAAGTTGTCAACATGCGACTTATTCGTCAGCGGATGGTCAACTCCATATTCCTTATGTGGATGTGAAGGTACTAGGAAACGAAAATCAGGTTTATGAAGCGAATATGGAACGGCTTCCCTCTCCAGATTCCCTTCAATTTGTTGTTACTAAGGTGGGTCAAGTTGAGAGTGTTCCTGAAAAGGGTGAGAGTGAGATTCCCTTTAGCATAATCAGTAAAGGCTCAAGTGAAAGCCAAATGGAAGTCCAACAATTTCTCGTGATACGCGAAAATGGAGATTTTGATTCATTTTGGCAGGAATTTGTAGAAAACAAATTGGATAGTTCTATCCCAGATAAAACGCCGGTGATCGATTTCACCCAAGAAATGGTGATAGCTGTCTTTTTAGGGTTTTTTCCAAATGATGGTTTTAGGATTGATGTCAAACACATCATTGAGACCGATGATTCTATAATTGTTACAGTAAGGATTAGCAGATCGGATCACAATGATCCAACAGTTGGATTGACAGATGCTTACATTTACCCCCATCAAATCATTAAGCTGAAAAAATCACATAAACTCGTCTTGTTCAATACCATTATTGAAGTGTCTCCTTCTTGGCCGCCAGTCTGGTAGCACGAGTTGGGTGGATGGAGAAACGATTATGTGTAGGAGCAATTCGGCTAATTGAAGGTGGTATGGATTGGCTTGGAAGGTGCATTAATTTTCCAATCATGTTGATGATATATCGCCTGTTCATATAATTTAAAGTCATTATACCTCTGAGGTTTCCGAAACCTCAGAGGTATTAAGACCAAAATCTTTAACTGAATTGAGTTATTAATCGTTCCCAAACTCTGTTTGGGAACGCCTTACTCGACGCTCTGCGTCGAACATTCCTTAAACGAGTTTAGAAATCCGATTTTTTCCAAAAATCGGATTTCTTGATTCGCCATATCGCCTGTTCATATAATTTAAAGTCATTATACCTCTGAGGTTTCCGAAACCTCAGAGGTATTAAGACAAAAATCTTTAACTGAATTGGATTATTAGGATA
>JAOZSV010000386.1 GCA_029939505.1 Thiotrichaceae bacterium
GCGTCGAGGAAGGAAGGCATTCCCAAACAGAGTTCGAGGCGAAAGTTTTTTTAAAGAACTCGTAGGGTGTATAAGCGGAGCGTCATACACCAAAAATAATCCGATTTAATGGGAATAAAACCATTATTGAAAGGTGCATGACGCTATCGCTTATGCACCCTACGAGTTCTACGAGTTCTACAAATCTTATAGTTTAATACAGCTGACGAGTTAAGAAACGGTTCGACGCGGAGCGTCGAGGAAGGAAGGCATTCCCAAACAGAGTTCGAGGCGAAAGTTTTTTTAAAAACTTTCGCCTCGAAGGGAACGAGAAAAGGTGCATGACGCTATCGCTTATGCACCCTACGATTGACGAGTTATCAATCAGACATATGCGGCTTACGAGTTACGAGTTACGATTTATCAATCAGACATATGCGGCTTACGATTTTTTATTCTTTCGAGTTACTTGTTACCTGACATAATGGTAATATCATTTGGAATTGCTTCAGACCACTTGGGGTAATTCCCATACATTGATTAATTTCTAAACATTTTAGCTTTGTGATATGTACCAATTTAAGTAAACCCACATCAGTTATCAAAGGACAATAACTTATTATTAATTCTCTTAAGGAAGTACAATGACTTAATTCTGTTAGACTTACGTCAGAAATGTCCAAATTAGCTAATCTTAACCTTTGTATTTGATAGGCATTTTTAGCCAAAATTTTAATACCAGTATCTGTAATACTTGCAAATTCTGGAAGCTCTAATATTCTTAATTTAGGAAGTTTAGAAATAAAGGTAATACCTTGGTCTGTCATTTTTTCACAACTCCATAAGGAAACATTTTCCAACAGAGAAAGCTTTGTGAGTTCTATCAATCCCTGATCAGTAATATTGTAACACCAGTTTAAGTTGATAAATTCTAATTGACTCAATTCAGAGAGATAAAATAGTCCTTGATCCGAAATTCTATGACAAAGGCTTAAATTTATATTTTTAATAGATTTTATTTGTGAGAGATATTTCAACCCTTTGTCAGTTATCCTTTCACATCCAACCAAGTTTAATATTTGTAAAGAAGAAAGTTTGGTTAAACTTGCTAATCCTAAATCAGTAATTTCATCGCATCCGGTCAAATCAACAGACTTTAACTGCCCATGCTGACTAAGAATAGATAATTCAGCATTTCCAATTCCATCCCCTTTTACTGAAAAAACATTGGAATTGAGTTTAGCCACGTCATTTACATCAGTTATTAATTCAACTTGATTTGTTTTGGAATTGTTTTCCATACTGTACCGAAAATAAGTCCTCTCTAATTTTTGAATTGAGATTATCACTCAATAAATTAGAGAGAACTCAAATTAAAAAAACTCAGATTTCTAAGAAAAAGTCTTACATTTACGGTTTAAATACGGTGCCTATTTTAGCCACGCCATTGTTAGCAAATCCTCTAACTGTTACAGAGTGATTGCCCACTTGAACCGTTTCCTCAAAAACACCTGAAATTCCTTTTGAATTAATCATGTTATTAGTTGCCTGTTCTATGGCTTTGAATGCTTGAGCCTTATCACCACCAAAATGACTAAGCAAATCACCCAGATTATGTTGAGCTTTATCAAAAATATGATGTAATTTATTACAATCAATATTATGCACCAACACCCCACTCTCACCCACAAAATAATTATGGGTATTGGCAACCGTCAGATTATACACCTTTCCAACCCGAACGCTAGTATCAATTTCCTTGACAACCACCGTCGTGCCATTGTGCAATTGCAGGGCTTGTCCGACTTTCAGGCTACTCGCAGGATTCCAACCTTTGCCCTTAATATAGAACGGGTGTTCGGCGGTGGCTTCGATGGATTCACCAGAATCCAGTGTGATCAACACCATCTGATACTGCTTTTCACCTTGAATCACCGCCATCACGGGTTGGTCGCTCGTGGTTTCGGTTCTCTCGTCGTAAGAAAGGACTTTGTCACCGACTTTGATTTCAGAGATGGGTTTCAGGCCATTTTCAGTATGAACCAAGGTGTCAGCAGTGAAGCTATTACAACCAAACATTTTTTTGAGCAACTTCGCTAACTTGCCAGCACCCATGCTCCCAACACAACCACTCAGAGCCTCCGTCGCAACGCTTGACCAATTGACACAAGCCAAACTTTTTCCGTCAACCAGCATTTGCCAAATCAGTTCTATACCGGCACCGGCAGCGCATCCAACAAAAAGGTTCAAAAACAACCCAGAAGGATCAACATTGTTGACGGGGTCATTATAAACATAAGTATATAGGTTGGTATCTTGGCTGGCGTGTCCAATCGGGTCTTGCGCGGTCCAACGTCCGATTTGTGGATCATAGTCTCTGGCACCAAAGCGGGTTAAGCCCGTTTTAGGTTCGTAGAGTCCGCCAACATAGCCAAACGGTTGGAATCCGGGGTTGGTATCAACGAGAATATTGCCCCAAACATCATAATCCAAACGTTGGACAATGTCACCAGTATTGATATCCACCACCAATCTCACCGTACCCAAATCATCTGTCACCAAACGATAAGTCGCATTGTCCGTGATGAGGTAGTCAGGCACATGATCTTGACTGGCGTAAACGTATTGGGCAATGACTTCGCCCTGGTTATTAAGAGCAGCAACCGGATTGACATCGCCTTGGTAGAGATAAGCTTCTGTCAATACACCGTTAACCTTTTTTCCCACCC
>JAOZSV010000192.1 GCA_029939505.1 Thiotrichaceae bacterium
AGTTTCAACCCCCAAGGGGTTAAACATGAATAGCCACCGATGAAATCGGTGGAATGATGAAATCGGTGGAATTTAGAAGTGGAATTTAGAAGCACCCTGCGTAACATCAGTTAATAAAGGAGAATTGACCATGAGAATTATCATTATTATTTTCGGCTTCATCATAATAGGGGCTTTATTTTTTATCAAACCAAGTACAGATGTCGCTGAAAAGAAGGGCATCAGTTTATCAGGGCAAGCGTCGTTAGTGGGAACAGGTTCTTATAAGTCGCGGGTGGCGTTGGTGATGGGTTTTGGCGATTATCGCAAAGCGTTTGTGGGGAAATTTCAATTTGACTCCCTGCGTAATCCTGTCAACGATGCCAAAGATATGGCAAAAACGCTACGCAATTTGGGCTTTGATGTGATTTTAAAACTCGATCTCAAAACCAAAGCGGCGATGAAAAAAGCCGTCTTGGAATTTCGGCGACGTTTGCCTGAAACTGGCGCAGTGGGTTTATTTTACTTTTCTGGGCATGGCTTTCAATATCAAAATGCCAATTATTTGGTGCCAGTGCGAGCCGCTATGCCGAGTGATATTGATATCGAGGGCGAAGTATTAGAGACTGATTATGTTTTACGCCATTTAGAAAAAGCCAATCGGAAAGGCGTGAATATTGTCATTTTGGATGCCTGTCGTGATAGTATTCCTAGCGATTTTTTTGACGATAGGGAAAATAAGGGCTTATTTGCGGGGGATTTAAAAGCGGGTTTTACCAATATGCAAGCCCCCGTTGGTTCATTAATCGCTTATGCGACTGCCCCGAATACGACTTCTTGGGGTGGCTTGCCGAGTGAACGCAATTCTGTTTATACCAAACATTTGTTAAAGGCGTTGCAGAACGAACCTGATGTCAATATTACTCGTTTATTGATGCGTGTTCGCAAGGGTGTGATAGAAGAAACGCGCACTTTTGAGGCACAACAAGTCCCTTGGGATTCTGTGTCTTTGACTGATCCGTTTTATTTTGCTCAGTCAAGCCCACCTTCTCCAGAACCTTCTCCAGAACCTTTACCCGGCGACGTTTTCCGTGATCGCTTACAAGACGGTAGTTTAGGTCCTAAAATGGTTGTTATTCCCGCGGGGCGTTTTCGGATGGGCGATATTCAGGGCGATGGTGATGATGATGAAAAACCAGTGCATCGAGTGAGTATCAAACAATTTGCGATGGGTAAGTATGAAGTGACTTTTGCAGAATATGACCAATTTGCTGAAGCCACCAGTAGAAATAAAGCAGATGATTCAGGCTGGGGGCGTGGTAATCGCCCTGTGATAAACGTCTCTTGGGATGATGCCGTCGCTTATGCCGAATGGCTAAGTCAGCAAACAGGGAAAGAATATCGTTTGCCGACAGAGGCTGAATGGGAATATGCCGCTCGTGCTGGTACTGACACTAAATACTGGTGGGGAAATGACATTGGTTCTAATAAAGCTAATTGTTATGGAGATCGTTGTGGTGATCGTTTTGAATATACTTCTCCTATTGGTTCGTTTACAGCAAATCCTTTTGGATTATATGACACGGTAGGCAATGTTTATGAATGGACTTGCTCTGAATATGAAAATGAGTATAGTGGTAAAGAAAAACAATGTATAAGCAAGAATCGTGCCAGGCTGCCTGTGATTCGCGGTGGCTCGTGGCTCAACGTACCGAGGGGCGTGCGGGCAGCGAGCCGTTACTGGGGCTCGCATGACTACCGCAACAGCGGCGTGGGGTTTCGCCTCGCAAGGTAACTGTTTGATATTTAACGCTTTTACCCTTTAGCGTGGGTCTGGGGGTGCCCCCAGTCAGGTAGGGTGGGTAGGAGTGAAACGGCACCGTACTACTACAAGGATTGTATCAGCGAAGGGATTAAAAACGCTAACTACAAGGATTGTATATAAAATTCGAGGTTCAAGTTTTTTGAAGCAAGCGTAGGGTGGGTAGGATGTTCCTACCCACCCTACATCTATTACATATACCGTTTAGAGTATCTACTTTAAATGGGGCAAAAGGTGGATTGTTTATGGAATTCGAATGGGATAAGAACAAAGCAGCAGCGAATTTATCGAAGCACGATGTTTCATTTGACGAGGCAAAAACCGTCTTCAGTGATCCGCTTTATGTTGACTTCTATGACATCGACCATTCAGATGAAGAACACCGGTACATTATCGTTGGACAATCACAACAAGGTCGATTATTGATTGTCTCATATACAGAACGAGCATATACCATTCGATTAATTAGCGCAAGAGAAGCAACAGGACGAGAGCAAAAAACTTATGAAAAAGGTTAAAACAGAAATGGATGACGAACTCCGGTCAGAATATGATTTAAGAAGTTTGCGAATAAGAAAGGTTGGTCCAGAACGGAAAAGTTTCAGCGAAAGGGAAATTGTGCAGTTAGAACCGGATGTGGCAGAAGTCTTTCCGAGTTCTGAATCAGTAAATGAAGTGCTACGATTTTTTATTAGAGTGACCAAAGAAGCCGGCTTTCCGATTGCCAAAGGCAATGTCTCATTGCCATTAACTTAATGGCAGACACATAAGCAAGAGTAGGGTGGGTACGAAGCGGCACCATTTCTCAATTAATACAGAACGGTTGCGGTGGGTTTCGTTTCACTCTACCCACCCTACATCTACTGATTCAAATATTGGAGTGGGAATCCATCATATCAATTTTCATTCTTGTTTGAATCAGAATTTTCAGAATTTGAGAAGAAAATGATTTTATCATAATAACTGATGTTACGCACTATGTTTCCAAGATGTTTAAGAAGCGGCGAAACGATATTTAAGAAATTCTGATTCAGAACAAAAAATCGGATTTCTAAGTTTGAATAGAATCGCTTTGCGTAACATCAGAGAATATATATTATAAACAGTTAATTAAATCAATAAGTTAAAAATGAAATTCTGTTTTTTTTCATTCTGAAAATTCTCAAATTCTGAAAATTCTGATTCAAACATTGGAGTGGAAATCCCATTATTGACGCGCCAACCTCCCGTTTCCGTTCGAGGCGCGTCGAAAATAGGTTCCCACGCTGGCGCGTGAAGAAATGTTGACTGTCTTAAAGAAACAAGAATAACCATAATGAACATATTTTATAACATACCAAAACGATTACCTGAAGAACTGACAAACATTTTAGTCAACTCCAATGGCGTTAGAATTGAGAGAATTGTTTCACAAGGACATAAATCAGAACCTCATTTTTGGTATAATCAAACTGAAAATGAATGGATCATCGTTTTAAAAGGAGCGGCTAAATTAAGATTTAAATTGGATGATAAAATGATTCATCTCAATGAAGGGGATTTTGTTAATATAAAAGCACACACAAAACATCAAGTTGAATGGACAAGTGAAGAAGTTATTTGGTTAGCAGTATTTTACTCATGATTCCAAGTTTGCCCTCATATTCAAACTGAGAAATCCGATTTTTTTTAAAAAATCGGATTTCTTAAACTTCCTGTATTCAAAGTAGTCGTCGGTTCAATGTCATTAAGTGAAGCCTTGGAGTCCAAACCTTCAGATTTGGAAGTATTCGAGGTTTGAGTTTTTTTGAAAAAAAAACTCAAGTCGAGGTTAAAGTTTTTTCTTTAAAAAAACTTTAACCTCGACTCTCGAATTGATATTTAAGCGAAATAATCCAAATCTGAAGGTTTGGACTCCAAATCTGAAGGTGCTGAAGATTTGGACTCCAAAACTTATCCAAATTAAGATTGGAGGTAACAACAGGAAAAAAATTTATTCGACGCTGGAGCGTCGTGGTATGCATTCCTACACTGGAACGGTGGAAACGAGGACAATTAAGTCAAATTCAAAGAGGTACGGTATGAAGTCTCCTTTAATTTTAAAACACTTGACAAACCATGATTTACCGATTGAGTGGACAAAACAATTGCCATTGGGACATCAATTTTCGGTCATCATTATGATAGAAAAAACGGTGCAGTTAAAGACTCAAGCAATATCAACAGATACGCCTTTATTTGGTATTTGGCGTGACTATGATGATGCACAAAATGTAGGGACTTATGTTCGTCATCTAAGGAGAAACCGTTTTGAAACTTGTTGATACTGATGTCATTATTTGGTACATGCGTGGCAATGAAAAAGCGGCAGAAGTATTTAGATAATATGAATAATATGATACTTTCGGCTGTGACTTATATGGAATTAATTCAAGGAATGCGGAATAAAGCAGAACTGTCTTCCTTAGAAACCACTTTAACAACTTGGAAGGCAACGATTTTTCCCATTAATGAAGAAATTTCTGATCATGCTGTTAATTTAGTAAAGCAACATTTTCATAGTCATTCTCTTATGCTGGCAGACGCGCTGATTGCCGCAACCGCTTTGCATTATCAATTACCTCTTTTGACGGGCAATGATAAACATTATCGGATAATAGCTGATTTAAATTTGGAAAAATTTATCGTTGAAAGTGACGAAGAAGAAAATCAGTAGTCAGCGCGTAGGCTTTTTTACGGGAGTGGAAGAGACAAAACCGTCGCGTTGAGTTTTTCTGGTTCCCACGCCGGCGCGTGGGAACCAGAAAAAACCTCGAATTCTGTTTAAAAATAGTATAAACTATTATGAAAATCACACTCACTTTTTAAATTCAGATAAATCTCAAGGAAATCAACATAAATGTTAAATCGTACTTTACTTGCACTGATTTGGATATCCATATTACTCACAGGCTGCCTTGGCGGTGGTGGCGGTAGTGGCGATGGCGGCGGCGAAAGTTATAATACAGGCATTATCGAAATCACTGATGACAGAGTTTTTACCGTCACTTTACTTGTTACTGACAACTTCCAACCTGCCAATTCTCAATCGCAAATTTTCCTGACTATCATTGCCCGTGATATAACAAATACGCCCTTATCAGGTGTAGAAGTCAGTTTAGCAGGTTCCTCTGATTTTGCCGTATTTATAACACCCCGTGGCGTAACTGGAGGAAATGGTCGTTTTACAACAAGCGTTGTCAGCAGTGTCGCTGAAACTTTTGAGGTAACAGCAACGGCGGGTGGAAAACGAAGCCAGCCTGTCGAGGTGACTTTTCTTGCGCCCGTCGATATCATTGAATTAAGTGCCGATGAAGAAGTATTATCCGAAGTCGATAGTACGAAAGTCACTGTGAAGATACATGAGGAATTTACAAGAGAGCGGCTACCCGAAGCCCCATTTAATGTGACGGTTTCAGGAGCAGCGACATTGAGCAATGTACCCGCAATCACAGGAATTAATGGCGAAGCCAGTTTTGCAGTCTCAAATGATCGCGCAGAAACAGTCACTGTCACTGTCACTAGCGGAAAGCTCACTCAAACCCTACAACTCTATTTTGGCGCAACTTTAAGTTTGCAGCCTGAATCAATCAACGCGCTTGACACAGCTACCTTAACGGCTTTATTGAAAGATAGCAACAATGCGCCTATTATAGATCAAGAAGTCCAATTCAACTTTATCAATCAAAATAATGAAACTTTAAGCCCTACCAGCACCCGCACCCGTGAAGATGGTACGGCACAGGTGACTATCACCGATTTAGCTAAAGATGGAGGAGAAGCGACAGTTGAAGCGAATAGTGGAACACTCTCTGCACAAGCGACGGTGATATTTGGAGAACTTCTCGTTGATCCAAGGATTTCTAAGGTGACTTTGATTGTGAGTAATGACTTTCAACCCGCCAATGGGCACGACAAAATCACCCTCACTGTGATAGCCCGTGATGTGACGAATGCCCCCCTTGTAAACGTACCTGTCAATTTAATGAGTGAATCTAATACCGCTTTTTTTGAGACATTGAGTGGTAGAACAGAAGAAAATGGTCGTTTCAGCACTTTTATTACCAGCAGCGTTCCAGAAACTTTTGAAGTCATAGCCACAGCAGGCGGGAAAAAAGCCGAACCTGTCAAAGTCACATTTACTAATCTCCCTGTTGGCAATATGGTTTTAAGCGCGTCACAAACTATTTTACAAGCAGGCGATTCAAGTAGTATCACTGTTACGCTACTTAAAAAAGTTGATTTCGATGACTTCTTTTTCGATAAATATGATCGTTTTTTTTACTACTATTATGCGACTGACAGTTTATATCAAGAATTACTTGATATGGACGTTTTATTACCTAATACGTCATTCAATGTAACTGCTTCTGGGAATGCAGTGCTGCATGATGTAGCAGAAATAACGAACGAGAGGGCGCAAGCCACTTTTACAGTGACAAATAGTCATAAAGAAAATGTGGATATTACAGTAACAAGTGGCACTGTGACTAAAACCTTAAAACTCTATTTTGGCGCGAGTTTGAACTTATTGCCTCATTCAGTCAATGCCATTGAAACGGCTACCCTAACGGCTTTATTAAAAGATAGCAATTATGCACCAATTGCCGATCAAGAAGTGACTTTTAACTTCGTTAATGACAATAACGAAATATTGACACCCAGCACGGTTACGACTGATATTGATGGAACAGCTATCGTTACCATTAGAGATTTAGAAAACAATGGTGGCACAGCAGAAGTGAATGTGAGCAGCGGCGCGTTTAAAGCCCAAGCGACAGTGAATTTTCTTGCCGCGTTTGGAGAAAATCGCCACCTTGACGCTGAAACAACCGCCACGGTATTGAATCTGAAGCAATCAGCGACGATCACGGCACATATTACTGATCATAATGATTTGCCCATTCAAGGGCAGCAAGTGACTTTTTCAGTAAAAACGACTGATGGGAGGGAAAGTCATGCAAATATTTCGCCTGAAACAGGGAGAAGTGATGAAAAAGGGGAAGTTAAAGCGATTATCACCAATGGCGAAAATGTCATCGTCACAGTACAAGCAGACAGTGCAAAGCAAGAAATTCCCTTATACTTTGGCGCAAATATCAGTTTATCGCCTACTGAGGCAGAGAATCTCGCTGATGGCGCATCGCCCGTCACATTAACAGCCGTTGTCAGTGATAAAGATGGTGTTGGAATTGTCGGCAGTCCTGTTTATTTTCGCGTGATAACAGGAAACAGTATTTTTTTAGATCATTTTCGTTCCAAGACAGACGAATTAGGGCGAACAACCGTCAGCGTGACGAGCAACAGCGTTGATCAGGGCGTGATTGAAGCGCAAGCCGATGCTTTAACGCCTGCAACCTCCACGCTCACATTTTACGCCAGCCAATTGATTAACAGCTTGATGCTCAGCTCTGATGCAGATTCATTATCATTTAATAGTCAGGAAGTGCCAATTAAAGCGGTTGTCAAAGATGTTCAAGGCAATCCTGTCAAAGATGGTACACCTGTCGATTTTATCACAACCCTGGGTATAATCACTGAATCTGTGCTAACCAACAAAGGCATCGCAGAGGCAAATTTTAGCCCAAATATGCAATCTGGGTTAGCCACCATCACAGCCACTGCGGGCAACGTGACTGATAGCCTCACACTTGAAGTGCAACCGGGTGATGCGGGAACAATTGAAGTCAGTAAAATAGAACCCGAGGTGATAGGCATTATTGGCAGTGGTGTCGTTCAAAGTGCCACCATTGAATTTTTAGTCAAAGACAGTTTGGGTAATATTGTGGCAGATGGTACACCCGTGAAATTTTCTCTCGGCAAAACCACTTTGGGGGGCAATGAAACGATTACGACTAAAGGCGACATGGGCAAAACGGCGGATGGAACAACCAATAATGGTTTAGTCAGCGTCACCTTAAAAGGCGGAACTGTGGCAGGTAATATCGACGTGATTGCTACCATCAATGACACGATTAGCACTATCGCACGAGTCACTATTGTCGGTTCTGTGCCAGATGCAGATCATTTCTCCTTAGCGGCAGAATATCTCAACATTGCGGGCGGTGTGACTTTTGGACTCTTTGATGAAATAGTCGCTTATGTCGGTGATCGTTTTGGGAATATTGTACCAGATGGTACTTCTGTGAGTTTTATCACTGAAGGCGGCATGATAGGTAAAAGTATTGGTGGTGGCGCGTTTACGACAAGCACTGAATTTGGGCAAGCCACAGCCATTTTGCAATCTGCCGAACCAACAACACCCTTTTTAGGCGGTGTTCCCGCAGTCGAAACGGCAGGTTATGGATGCAGTAGCGATTGGCGGAATGTTGAAAACCCATTACCCGGCGTGTTGTTATGTGGTAATCCGGGATTCACCACTATTGTTGCCTACACAACTGGCAGCGAAAGTTTTGTCGATGAGAATGGTAATGGCGTTTATGATCAGGACGAACCTTTTGATGATTTAAGCGAACCCTATATCGACGGCAATGATAATGGTCATTTTGAGGCAGAAGGGGAATTATATGTTGATATCAATGGCAATGGTCAATTTGACAATGGCAATGGTCAATTTGATGGTCCCGGCGGTGCTTTTAAAAATACCACCATTTGGACTGATATACGAATCCTTTTTTCCGCACGGATGAGAACTGAATATGAAGGAATAATTGTAACCCCGCCTTCATTTTCGATCCCCAATGCAGGCGCCCAAACTTTTACCGTTTCTGGCATCGGCGATATTTATGGCAATGGATTGGTTGAAGGGACAAAAGTGCAAGTAACCACCAATAATGGCGTATTGGGCGGACAAACGGATTTTACCTTTACTCGCAATGAACTTGGCTTGCAATCTATCGAATTTACCCTTTCAAGTAATCCGCCTAAAGAGATTACTGAAAAGGATAAGGATGGTAATGAACACACTCGTCAAGAGTATCCCCTGCCAAATTCGGCAACCATTACTATCAGCATTACTTCACCTGTCGGAGATACGGGTGCTGGGGGAAATGGAAATATGACGTTAATGGTTTTTGGTGAGATCAATGTTGTAGAGTAGATGTAGAACAGGATTAAACGGATTAAGGAATTAACAGGATTTTCTTTGTACAGGATTCTCAATTCCACCTCAATTCCACCGATTTCATCGGTGGCTATTCACATTTCACCCCGTTGGGGTTAGTTTCAACCCTGAAGGGGTTAAACATGAATAGCCACCGATGAAATCGGTGGAACTTGGAAGCACCTTGCTTGCGTCACAT
>JAOZSV010000387.1 GCA_029939505.1 Thiotrichaceae bacterium
AACCATAAAGGATTGCCCCTACAACATTTCAGCCTATTCGAGGCTAAAGTTTTTTTCTTCAAAAAAACTTTAGCCTCGAATGCTTTTCTTCAAAAAACTTTAGGCTGAAATATTCTTATGTTGAGTGACGAAAATATTCTGATGTAGGGGCAATCCCTTGTGGTTGCCCTTATGTAGGGGCAATCCTTTATGGTTGCCCTTATGTAGGGGCAATCCTTTGTGATTGCCCTGAGTAGTTACAAAATCAAATGAGTTTTCGATATCCTCGAATTGACTTATGAGGTTTTAAATTCTGTAAATTCTTAAATTCTTAAATTCTGATTCTAACAATGGAAAATGATTTAAATCAATCACTTATAAAGTAAAATCGGTACAAAACTCCTTTATTATAAATAATCCTTGTAGTTATTACTTGTAGTGGAATAATAGTGGGATGGGTTCATGGTTAATGGTGAATGATGAATGGTGAATGGTGAATGATGAATGAAATCAATCGTTTAAAGAAAAATTGAATTATTCATGGCCTTCACCATTCACCATTCATGGCCTTCACCATTGGCGAAGGGTTTAAATAACCGAGATTAAAGAATATAACCACGCTCTTCGTGAAGCGTAATATCCAAACCTTCAATTTCTTCCTCTTTGGAGACACGCAAGCCAATAGTAATATCTATCACTTTAAGGATAATAAAGGTGAGAACCGCCGTATAAACAAGTGTTGAAATCATTCCCACAAACTGAATGCCGACTTGTTGACTCATACTATTTACACCTTCAGCAAAACCTTGTCCACTGAAAATGCCAAGTTCGGTGGAAGCGAAAATACCGACTAATAAAGTACCCAAAATACCACCTATACCATGCACTGGAAATACGTCTAAAGAATCGTCTATCTTCAGTACGCGCTTGAAATAACTCGTTGCAATAAAACAAACAAATCCCGCCGTTGTACCAATAATTAATGCCCCAGCAGGACCGACGAAACCCGAAGCGGGCGTAATGGTACCTAAACCGGCTACCATGCCAGTCACTATGCCTAAGACACTGGGTTTACCGTATTTGAACCATTCTGCAAACATCCAAGCCATTGCGCCAGCAGCAGCAGAAATATGCGTAACCATCATCGCCATACCCGCATCGCCATTGGCGGCAAGAGCACTTCCGGCATTGAAACCGAACCAACCGACCCAGAGCATTCCAGCCCCAGCTACAGTCATGGTTAAGTTATGCGGTGGCATAGCCGTTTGCGGAAATCCATGACGCTTACCCATGACAATAGCGGCGACTAAAGCAGCTGTACCGGCAGTTACATGGACAACCGTTCCACCAGCGAAATCAAGCAGTCCCATCTTTTGAAGCCAGCCGCCACCCCATACCCAGTGAGTTATTGGTGCATAAACCAAAGTAACCCAAATCGCACTGAAGAGCAGCATTGCAGAAAACTTCATACGTTCTGCAAAAGCACCCACGATTAAAGCGGGTGTAATGATAGCAAAGGTCAATTGGAACATAGAAAAGACGGTTTCTGGAATATCCCCCATCATGGCATTTTTATCAACACTGGCCATGAACACTTTACTTAAATCACCAATCCAGTTGTTGCCTTCACCAAAGGCGAGACTATAGACATACATCATCCACAGAATAGACACCATACAAGTAATGGCAAAGCATTGCATCAAAACCGATAATACATTTTTACTGCGTACAATACCGGCATAAAAAAAGGATAAACCAGGAAGGGTCATAAACAGCACTAATGCTGTTGCTGTTAGTACCCAAGCGGTATTTCCCGTATTCAGGGTATCTTGTGCAGAACTCAGGGATGGCAGCACAAATATAAACACGGACAATAGAAATTTATTGCTTTTCCTCATTTTCATTTTCTTTAAAGGGCCTCTTTGCCCGTTTCGCCGGTACGAATACGAATCGTTTGTTCAAGATCATAAACAAAAACTTTGCCGTCTCCAATTTTGCCGGTGTTGGCTGCTTTGCTGATGGCTTCTATGACTTCTTCAACTATTTCCCCGCTAACAGCCGCTTCAATTTTTACCTTAGGTAAAAAATCCACGACATATTCAGCACCACGATATAACTCAGTGTGGCCTTTCTGACGACCAAAGCCTTTGACTTCAGTTACCGTGATGCCTTGTACACCAATTTCCGACAGGGCTTCCCGTACATCATCAAGTTTGAAAGGCTTAATAATAGCTGTTACCATTTTCATAAGAATGTCTCCTTTAAAGTTTGAAAAGTAAAAAATCGCCCAAATCTTCAGCTTTGGACTCCAAAAAATCGCCCACAAAGTCTAAACGAAAGTATTCATTTTATCATAAAAATAAATAGAATACTAGGTGTTGAAACTCAACACCTGTTGAGTTTCAACACATTTTTTATCATTTTTACTTTAAAATCAATAAGATAAAAATGACTAAATTGTAAAAAATAGACGAAAAACGCGCTTTAAAAGGAGTCAGCACTGCTCTATTTTTCGCATTTTTTAGTTAAAAATCAATGTGATAGCAATAAAATTTGCAAACCGCAAAAAAAAGTGTTGAAACTCAACACATTTTAACCCTATTTTTTATTTTATCCTTACAAATCAATAAGATAGTGTTTGGCACTATTTATGCTTTCTAAATAGGTGATGCAGAATAATGAATAAAAATAGTTGGATTTTTGACCAAAAAATGAGGTTTAAG
>JAOZSV010000193.1 GCA_029939505.1 Thiotrichaceae bacterium
TTTTGGAGTACAACGCTTCAGCTTTGGACGTATTTTGGAGTACAACGCTTCAGCTATAGATGTTCAGAAAAATAGTTCGTGCGAAACCTCCGAGGTTTTGGAAACCTCGGAGGTTTTTAGTGAAATTATCTGAAAAAACTATAGTTTTGAAACTGTTGTATTAAATCGCCAAAGCTGAAGCGTTTTCGAGGTTTTTGTTTTTTGAAGAAAAACAAAAACCTCGATCTCCATTTTTTTTAACGCTTTGATTTGAAAACCGTTTTAAAATAATTCGCATTATAATATGAACTATTTCCAAATAGATTTATTCCAAAATAATGCCGATATAATTATTAATGCTCTCGTATCAGCATTATGTACACGCAACACGACTGAAGCAGAACAACTTATCCAACTTCTTCAAAAAGAGCATCCTTCTCACTCTCAATTAGTTGACTTACAAAAATTATTGATCGCACAACAACGATTTCACCAGCCGGTTAAGGAGATAGAATATGAATTAAATGAATTGCGTGATCTGAGAGCACCCACTTTAAAATTACTGGGAAAGGAGGCACAAAATTACCTAATACCTTTATGGCAACGTTTAGCCAAAGCGTTGCACGGGCAATGTTTTAATCCTTTGAAACCAGAATTACATTGTAGCTTTGTATATAGTGAAACCACAGATTGGGTAGGTGTACGTGAATCTGTCGAAAATGAACCGCACTGGTTTCAGCATTTTATTTTAGCACTGAGATTGTGCAAAGCACTTGATTTTCTTAATGAATTAGAAACCGAAATAGAAATTTGGTTCTATTTGTTTTGGCAGTTTCCTGACAAAGCCGCTGCCGCAATATTGTCTGTAAAAAATCTGCGTGATCGTTGGTGGATTTTTGAAAGTATTGAGGAAGAACTGAATCCGGTACATTTTCCAATATGGATGCTTTTAACAGATTCCAAACTCATTCACTATTTACCTAAAAAAAATCTGCCCGTATCAACTGTTCATAGTAAAAACTATCATATTATTCGTAAAGCACTACGAAAAAAACAGAAAAAAACAGAAAGCACTCAAGATGTGGAGTTAGAATTACGGATTGCTCTTAAAGATATAGATGAAGATTTATTAAAGTGGTATTTAAAAAAGAGGGTAACAGGGCAACCATAAAGGATTCGAGGCTAAAGTTTTTTTAAAGAAAAAACTTTAGCCTCGAATGCCCCTACAACAACAAAATAACTTCTACAACGTTGCATGAACCTATCCCACTATTCAAAAATGCAGAATAATGAATAAAAATAGTTGGTTTTTTGACAAAAAATGAGGTTTAAGAAATCCGATTTTTCCAAAAATCGGATTTCTAAGCTCAAAAACGAATAGTGGGATAGGTTCATCAAACCTTAGTTTTCGATGTTTCCGTTTTTTGAAGCGGAAACCTCTTCGAGGCTAAAGTTTTTTTAAAGAAAAAACTTTAGCCTCGAAACGATTTTATGCTTATGCCTTATTTCTTGATCATTTCAACTTTCTTGATCATTTCAACTTTCGCTGTTTTTCTCAACCCATCCACATATTCTTGCATCAGCTGACCTTGCAAGCCTGATCGGATTCTCTCTTTAACACTTTCAAATGAGGGCAATGGCGTATCGCGCATATCATCAAGTTGAATAATATGCCAGCCATATTGACTCTTGACAGGAGTAGTGGTGTACTTGCCCTTTTCTAACTTTTCAAGGGCAGCACCAAACTCTGGAGCCACTTTTGACTTGGTAATCCATCCCAAATCACCACCACTTGTTGCCGAACCAGTGTCTGTGGATTTTTCTTGAGCAAGTTCAGCAAAAGCTTTACCCTTCCCCAGTTCAGCAATGAGGACTTTTGCCTCTGCTTCGCTTTTCACCAAAATATGCAGAGCCTTATACTCTTTAGGCGCTTCTATCTTAGCAAGTTGCTTGTCATACTCTTTTTTTAACGCGGCATCGTCTAATGGGTGTTTTTCCAAATAATCGTGCATACCCATTGCCATCAGCAGATTATCCTGCATTTCCTTGAGTTTATGAATAAATTCAGGCTGTTTATCCAATTTCTTATGCAACGCATCTTGTCGCAACAGTTCACGTTGGATCATTTCCTCAATAAGCGTCTGCGTGTCAACTGTCACATTACTATTGCTTTGTAATGCACGCACTTTGACATACTTGTCATAATCTTGTTCTGTGAGCGTTTCCCCATTGACAACGACGACAGGATCAGTCGGAGCGGCATGGAGAGGGATTAACAGGGCATACGATAATATACACCCACTAACGAGGGGTTTAATTGACATAAATCTAAAACCTTGATTTAGTTGAGTTTTTATGAAAAATGACTTAGGGCGCATCAATAAGGAACATAAAAATTGACTTTTTAAAAATGATATATTAACATGCTAAAAATCATAAGTTAGCTTATGAGAAGTCAATTCAAAAACACGCCCTCAATTTGGCTTATGTTTTTAAAATGTTATCACAAAATGTTATATTTATAGAACAAGAGCATTTTGCAAACCCAGAATTTTCCATGAATAAAGAAAGAAAACGATGAAAAACAATAACCAAGTAAAAATCAGTAAAATAAAGCTGTCTAATTATAAATTTTTCTATGGAAGTTTTGAACTACCTGTCAATGGAAAAAATTTACTGGTTTATGGCGAAAACGGAAGTGGTAAAAGTGCAATTTATAAAGCCCTTGAACTACTGACTCAAGATAATTTTACCGATTTAGACAAAAGCTTAAATATTTTTGTAGATAATGAGAATGTAGAAATTGAATTTGAATTCACCAACAAACCTTCACTCGTTATCACCAGCGATGTAAAGCAAAAACCCAAAGGCTATGAATTTCTAGATGGCTTATCTATTTTTTCGCCTTTACTTGATTATAAAAAACTGCTTCAAATTCATTATTCATCCAATATTAACGGCAATAATGTTAATCTTTACAGTATGTTCAGGCAATTATTAAAAAGCTATCCTATAAACGAAAACCAAAAACTGGGTGATATTGCAAAAGATTTAACACGCTATCTTGATGAATTAAAAAGAGTTTTAGAAAAATATTTCATGAATGAAGTCAATAATTTTCTGAAAAAATATTTTAATTCTGACGTTAGAATTACAAGTTTTGAAACAACAATTGAACTTGAAGAAGATACTCAAAAAGGGATTCCTTGTGTTTTTATGAATGTGGATTACAAAGAAAATGAAATTGAAAAATATCATACATTCTTAAATGAAGCACGCTTATCAGCACTTGCTATCTCAATTTATTTTGTTGCTATCAAAAAACTACTCGGCACATTGCAAGAAGAAAGTTTGAAAATTCTTGTTATTGACGATTTACTGATTAGTCTTGATATGAATAATCGTCTTAAACTTTTTGAAATTCTAAAAAATGAGTTTAACGATTTTCAAATTTTCTTTTTTACTCACGAAAAAGAATTATTTGAGCTTTATAAAAACAAAATGGATTGGGAAAAATATGAACTGTATCTTGATGATAACGCAGACATACCCAACGTCATTTTAAAAAAAGGCCAATCGGAAATAGAACGTGCAAAAGTATATTATGCAAAAAAAGAATATGACATTTGTGCAGTTCTTTTAAGAAAAAGTTTTGAAAACATTCTAAAAGAATATTTAACAAATAAAGAACAGCGAGATAAAAATTGTAATGTTCTTAATCTTGCTGGATTAGTTGGAAAAGCCATATCAAAATCAACCGATCATAATAAAGATATTCTCACAAAACTTAATTTTGATCGCAAACATATTCTTAATCCTTTAAGTCACGATGATGAACGAGCGATCTATTCAGAAGAACTTAAAAGTGCATTATTAGATTTAGAAAAATTGAAAAGTCTATTACCTTCCAAGAATAACAATGCGAATTAAGAGTGAAAATAGGAGTCCAACGCTTCAGCTTTGGGCGGACTAACAAAGCTAAAGCGTTGTACTCCAAATCACAAAGCTAAAGCGTTGTACTCCAAATCACAAAGCGTTCGAGGTTTTAGTTTTTCTTAAAAAAACTAAAACCTCGAATTCTAAATTTTCACCGATTTCAAGTTTGGTTAAAATCAGGGGAAAACTTTTTTAAAAGGTTTAACCGTGATTTCAGCATAGACACCAGCTTCATTATACGGATCCGCCTCTATCCATGCTTGTGCATCTTCAAGCGATGGAAATTCTGCCACCACCAAACTGCCCGTAAATCCTGCTGTTCCAGGATCAGACGCATCAATAGCAGGATGTGGTCCCGCTAACACTAAACGCCCTTGAGATTTCAGCATTTCCAATCGTTCTAAATGAGCAGGACGAGTTTTAAGGCGTGTTTCTAAACTATTGGGGACATCTTCACTGATTATAGCGTAGAGCATTATTAAAATCCTTAACTAGTTTAAGAAAGAAATCCGATTTTTTCAAAAATCGGATTTCTAAACTCGAAAACGCAAGTTTTGCAAGAGGCTCGCATTAAACATCTCTATCCTTATGAGGATTTAATCATTTCCGAAATTAGCCAAACCTGACAGGTTTTTAAAACCTGTCAGGTTTAGTGACAAGGTTTTCTTTGAAGACTAAAACCTCGTCGGGTAAACTATCATTCCTTAGAGACGGGTTCTGCGTTGGTATCATTTTCATCAGGGATGATATACCGTGCTAAATAAAAACTTTGACCAATCACAAAAACAAGAGTCAAGCCCATCATACCAAATAGTTTGAAATTAACCCAAGTGTTTTCTTCAAAATTAAAGGCGACATATAAATTAATCGCACCCATAGCAATAAAAAACCCCACCCACGCCAGATTTAAGTGTATCCAAACCTTTTCTGAAGTGACTGCTATTTGCCCATCTAACATCCGCTGGAGTAAATTTTTTTTCCCAATAAATTGGCTGGCAAAAAAAGCGATAGCAAAAATCCAATTGACAATTGTTGGTTTCCAGTAAATAAAGAGGGGATCGTGTAATAATAGAGTTGCTCCACCCAAGAAAACAACCAATATCAACGTAATGATGTGCATCTTTTCAACACGACGATATTTTAACCAAAACCAACCCACTTGTACAATAGAGGAGACAATGATTACTGCTGTTGCGACATAAATGTCATAAATTTTATAAGCAATAAAAAAGAGTAAAATAGGAAAAAAATCAAATAGAAATTTCATAGATGAACTTTAATAAGGTTGAATTGATGTTATTTTAATCTCAAAATCTTTAAAAAGCAAGTGCTATTTATTGGATTTTTTTATCCAAAGCTGAAGCGTTGAACTCCAATTTCAAAGTTGGAGTTCAACGCTTTAGCTTTGATTCCGTTTCTAACTATTTGATTTAAAATCAGTTTATAAATTACTTCGCATTATCATCCTGATTTGAATCCTGCTGCATTGGAATTGAAAGAATAAACGTTGTACCATCCCCTTCAACACTATTACACTGAACATTACCTTTCAACTTATGCGTAACCAGATTATAAACAATATTTAATCCTAAACCGCTACCCCCCTCTTGACGGTTAGTCGTGAAAAACGGATCAAAAATCTTGTTGATCACATCTGGAGAAATACCATTGCCATTATCAGAATAACGCAGGATGACGTTATTTTCCACTTCTTCATTCATCAATGCAGTAATCGTAATCTGTCCTCCTTCTGGCTTATTCTTAAATCCGTGTATCAATGAATTCATAATAAAATTCGTGAGTATTTGAGAAAAAATCCCTGGATAACTGGACAGAATGATTTTTTCATCACAGTCTATCGACACTTGATGCAAGGTACGTTTGAGTTTAGGTCTAAGCGCAGTCAAAATTTCATGTAGATAGTCTTTGAGTACAAAAGTGCGTTGTTTTTCACCGGTTTGATCGACAGCAACTTGTTTAAAGCTTTGAATCAATTCTGCGGCGCGAGTTAAGTTTTTTAGAGTAAGCTCACTGCCTTGTTGGACTGATTTCAAATATTTTTCTAAATCCGCACGTTTCATTTTACCCTTTTTGTACAACTGGGTTAATTCTTTGCTGAGTGAACTCAGTTTAGAAGCGGCTGTCACACCAATGCCAACAGGTGTATTAATTTCGTGGGCTACACCCGCAACCAAATTGCCTAATTCAGCCATTTTAGCGGATTCAACCAATTGTTCTTGGGTGGCTTTCAACTGTTGTAAAGCTTCTTCTGCGGCTTTTTTCGCTTCTTTGAATTTATAAGTACGTTCATCGACTTTTTCTTCCAAAGTATGTGAATATTCCTCTAACTCTTTATGAAGTTGCTTGATATGAAGATGCGTTTTGATGCGAGCGAGAAGTTCATTTTTTGAAGTGGGTTTGATCAGATAATCATTCGCCCCAATTTCTAATCCCATCACCAAATCAGTGACTTGATTTTTCGCGGTCAACAAGACAATAGGTAATTCATTCGCTGTCCACTGTTCGCGGATTTTTTGCGTGACTTCATAACCTGTCATGTAAGGCATCATCACATCAAGTAAAATAATATCGGGTATAATTCCTTCATTAAGAATAGTGAAGACTTGAGCACCAGAAGCCGCTTCAATAATGCGATAATGACACAGGGAAAGGTGGTTAGAAAGCACATGAAGATTCACCGGTTCGTCATCAACAATCATCACTTTAAAGAAACATTGTTTATCTTCTTCTGTCAATTTTTTAGGCAGTGAGCTTGCATCGGTTAGAGCAGACATATCCTGAAGTGATTGCGTTTCCATTCCCGCAGTATCAATTTCTCTTTCTTCAGTATCCGTTAAAACATCCTCTTTCGAGGTTTTTAAATTATTAACAACTGATATTGAATCTTTAGGCAGTAACGTCGTCATCGCATACGGTTCATATTTCTGATGATGATCCACTAAGAATTGTTCACTGCTAATGGGAAGTGTGAATATAAATCGCGAACCAACACCAACTGTTGATTCGACCCAAATTTCCCCGTCATGTAATGCGACTAATTGTTTGGTAATAGCTAAACCTAAACCGGTACCGTGATTTGTTGATTCCTCACCGATTTGTTCATAAGATTTAAAAATTTGCGTGGTTTTATCTGCAGGGATACCGATACCCGTATCAGAAATCGTAATAAGCAATTGCTCAATTGAGGATTTTCTACACGGTTTTTTATTTAAACAATTTTCTTTTCCACAAACTTTTGCTGAAATTTCAATGCGCCCTCTCTCTGTGAACTTAATGGCATTACCTATAATGTTATGTAAAATCTGTTGTACGCGATTCTCATCAGCGTTTGCCATGGGAAGATCATTTGGTATGACATTAACAATGATTAAATCTTTGTTGAGAACCAAGGTTTGACAGAATTTCACCACAATTTCTGTGATTTTTCGTAGATCAACAGGTTTAAGTTCTAGTTCAATATTTTCATGTTTCTGTTTAGAAAAATCAAGAATATCATTGACGAGATTTGAAAGACGCTGACCACTTGCAACGATAATGGACAATTCAGATTGTGTCTTGGTGGACAATTGCCCGGTTGCGCCGTCAATCAGGGATTCGGCAATGCCAATAATACCATTAAGAGGCGTGCGTAACTCATGAGAAGTATTTGCCAAAAAATCATCTTTGAGTTGATCAAGACGTTGTAGTTCTTTATTTTTACCTTCAAGTGTCGTAAATAATCCTTGGAGTTGTTCTGTCATACGACTGAACGATTTGGCGAGTTCCCCCACTTCATCCTTACGTTTAAAGTCAACCGTTTGTTCCCATTTACCCTTAGCAAGTGCTTTAGCGGTGGTATTTAAACGGTTCAAGGGTTGTATAATCCATCGGGTAGAGAAAATACCTCCTAAAATGGTGATAATTAGGGCGGCTAAACATAATAAAATGGTGTAGTACATATTGGCTTCAATATGTGCCATAAAATCAGCGTCTGCGACAACGACGACGATGAGCCAATCTAACCCCATTTCATCATTAAAGGGCATCACTTGGAGCGAATATGGTTGACCATTGACAAACAAATTCAGATTTTGTCTATTTGTTATCGCTTTGAGATCACCAAAAGATTGGATTAAATGGCGTGCGGCGCGGCGGGTTAAAGTATCATTACTTTCTACCGCTTTAAATGCCTCAGATTTCTTTGAAGTTTCTTGATTCCCCTCATGGTTTTCCGAGTGAATTTCGCGATAGGGCTTTTCAGAACTGGAAGTGGCTACCATGAAGCCAGATGAACGTTCTATAATGAAAGATTGTCCAATTTTACCAATTTTTAAGGAATGAAGAAACTGACTAATGTCTAAAACACTTATATCGGCTGTAGCAACAGCCAGTAGTTTTTTTTGATTATCGTAGATGGGTTGATTAACCGATAGCGTTGTCCGCCGACTGGAAAAGTAAGTTTTACTCCAAACCGGCTTTCCTGCCTTAACTGCATTCAAGTACCATGGCCGATTTTTTAGGTTATAGTTCGGCAACGTTTTTTTGAGCTGGTTTTTTTTGAGTTGAGTATGATCAGAGAAGCTATTGGTTTCCCATATTTCGAGATGACCGTTTGTGTGTTTATCAGATATTTCTACAAGTGTTGCACCATTACTAAGCAGTTGTGTGCCCACATACGCCGCATTTTCAGTACCAATACCGATATAACTGACGGTATGAAATTGTTGTATTTGTTTCCATAGATGATTCTCCAAAGCGTGTATATCTTCTAATTTCAACAAACCGAGATTAATGGCATCCACATTGGTTTTATTAGCCAGAAGGGGCATCGTGGTATGGGTAGTCAAATGTTGATGGATACGGGTAGTCATCTCGTTCCGTAATTGGGTTGCGAGATCGTCAACGGCTTTTTGTCCATTGCGAAATGAGAGCCATCCTGTTAAGCCCACTACCGCAAAAATTTCTATGACAAATGGTACGATAATGACAATTTTGAGTGGGATTTTTCTGGAGATTTTGGAAACAAAATTATTTAGAAACATCAGTTATCCGATAATAATTCTTTGGTTGTTCTTGAATTTCGTGAAAAGCGTCAACCCCGTTTTCGTGTCTAAATTTTCACAAATTTCAAGTGACGTTCAGTTTATTTATT